>NZ_FQXR01000010.1 GCF_900130025.1 Sporanaerobacter acetigenes DSM 13106
AATTTGATTATAATTGCAAAGAACTCTTGCAACAATGATTATACCCTTGTGAAATACAATATTAAAGACAATTCATTTAAAGAATTTGCAAATATAACTGGTGACAAATTGTTTTACGATGAAGAATTAAATAAGGGATATATAAGTTTATCCCCTCCTATAGAAAATAGCAAAAGACATATTATATATTCTATAGATTTAAGCAAATTAAAATTGAACACAAATTAAGGGACTTATTTAAATAGTCCCTTTATTTTTATCCTTTTCAAAAGTCTTGACAATGGGCTCTTTACTTCCTCAACAACAAATGAGTAATCTGACTCTTTAGGAATAAACAATACATCTAAACTTTGTATACCCTCTCTATAGTCTTTATAATCTAAAGTAACTAATTTGCCCTTTTCATTAAGTACATCTATCCATATATATTTTGGTGAAAAATAAAGCGCATTTAATATATCTTCTTTGCTTTGCACACCATTTCCATTTATAGATAATATTATGTCACCTGTTTTTAAACCCATTTTTTCTCCAACACCGTAAGGCATAGTATCTAACAATTTTAGACCTCTTTGGGAAGGTGTAAAAATGGCTTCTCCCAATCTTTCTCTTTTCCTTCCCATTTGAATTATCATCTCATGAAATACTGGAGAAGCAATAGCTAATACATACAACATTTTGGAATATGATTTTGCAAGTTCTGACAATACCAAAAGCAAGGCACTAAATATAAAAAGCATAGCAGCAGTTTCTTTGGTCTTGTCTTTTGGATACTTTGCCAAGGCAAAATCCCCATATCCTAAAATAGCTACTACCGTCACAGGAAGAGGACTGCCTCCCTCTAGAAAAACTAAAAAAGGCACGGGCCAAAACCTATTCATATTAAATCCACCAACTATTTCATTATCTTTCTCCATAAATATTGGGATTTTTCCATTGTGCCCATCTATAATGATGAGAAAAGCTTCTATCAAATGTAAAACAGCTACTATAGTCATAACACTTATTATATTTATTTTTGGATATCCAAACAACAAACTGATAAGTGCTATTATCCCACCAGCATAAGAAAAGCAAATAAATCGTGGATGAATTAAAGAAAGTAAAATCGCTAAAGGCAATATATAAATAAAATCACTTGAATTAACTCTTGTTCCTAAAATCATAAATACAATGCTTCCAACTATTCCACCAAGTAGTCCCAATACAGTTGAAACAATAGCCTTTTTATATAAGGGCTCCCTATAGGAGCCCAATATCATCTTTTCCATTTTCCCTAATTTCTTATACTGAAAAATCACAATGGCAACTACAATCCAATACACTGGTGATTTCAAAGAAGATAAAAGAGAATATAACAATTCAAACATCTACTACTCCCCTAATGAACATATTTATATCTATTTAGCTATTTTAGCTTTCATCATTTCAATAGCTTTTTGAAGCTGAACATCTTGCTTTATGTTTTCAACACCAATCATTTCTACATCTTCTGGCAATTCTATTATAACATCTGGAGTAATTCCTATGCCATGAATATTGGTCCCATTTGGTGTAAAATATTCTGAAACAGTAAGTTTATATCCTGAACCATCTGGAAGTTTTATAATCCTCTGTACTATACCTTTCCCAAAAGTCTTAGTTCCTATAAGCTCTCCCCTCTTTGTATCTTTAATTGCTCCAGCCAAAATCTCAGAGGCACTGGCACTTCCTTCATTTACAAGTACAACCAAAGGCAAATCTGTTTTTTTCTTATCTGATTTCAAATACTCTCTTTCCCCATCTCTGGTCTCAGTATATACTATAGTTCCTTCTCCCAAAAATTCATCAGCTATATCTGCACATACATCCAACAATCCTCCTGGATTGTTCCTTAAATCCAATACAATTCCTTTTACATTTTGTTTTTCTAAACTATTTAATTCACTCTTAAAATCTTTATAAGTCAAATCATCAAAAGAAGTTATCTTTATATACCCGATTTTATCCTCTAATACAGTAGACTTAACACTTTTTAATCTAATCTCTTCTCTCACAATTTTCATTTCTATTTCATTAGATTTTCCTTCTTTATCTTGTCTTAAGATAGTCAAACTTACTTCTGTACCTGGTTTTCCTTTCATGATTTTTACTGCTGCATCCATTTTATCAGCAGAAAATTCTTCTCCATTTACTTTTATTATCTTATCTCCAGTTTTTATACCTGCTTTTTCACCCGGTGTATCCTCTATAGGAGAAACCACAGTGATCAAATTGTCCTCTCCTGGAGTTACAATAACACCAATTCCTCCATAAATGCCCTTTGTATGTTCCATAAAATCATTAAACTCTTCTTTGGTCATGTATAGAGAATAAGGATCCTTTAGTACCTCAAACATACCCTTTAGTTGACCATCTGTAAGGGTTTCATCGTCTACTTCTTTTAAGAAGTTTTTCTTTATAGATTCCTCTGCAGTCATAACCTTAGCATACTTTTTATAAAATGTATTTAGTTCATCAAACTCGGATTTAGAAATAAGTACTTTGTTATTTAATGGGGTCGGTAATACATTTCCAACAACATATGTCATAATATTAGTTATAATGACAATTGTTACAATAAGGGCAATATTCTTCTTTTTTGACATTATATTCACCTCAATTAATAAGCATTATGTAGTTTAGTTTATTAAAACTACTTTTACATTATACCATTAGCAATAATACTTTTCAAAAAAAGAAAAAAAAGAGGGAAATTAATTTCCCCTCAACCAAGGTATAGGATCTTGATAAGCTCCATTTTTTCTAACCTCAAAGTGACAATGTGGCCCTGTTGAATATCCTGTACTTCCAGCTTTAGCTATAGTTTGCCCTCTAGAAACATCTGTACCCACGCCCACAGATATAGAAGAATTGTGTCCATAAAGAGTCACTATGCCACCACCATGGTCAACCATGACAGCATTTCCATAACCTCCAAGCCATCCTGCAAAAATAACTGTACCATCAGCTGCAGCCACAATACTTGTACCTGTTGGAGCTGGAATATCTATACCTGTATGTAATTTTTTCGTCTTAAATATTGGATGAATTCTATATCCAAAAGGCGAGCTAATTCTTGAATGTCCTGGTACTGGCCAACCCATTTTCCCACCTGAATAAGGACCAGCCTTTACTTGCAATGCCTTAATTTTAGATTCATATTCTTTTGCCTCTCTGATTAATTCATCTTCCATCTTTTCCAATTGCTTTATATTTTTTTCTACATCCTTCATTCGGCCTTCTTTGCTTCTTGTAGCTACAATTAAATCATGCTTTTTACTTTCTATTTTTCGCTTTGCAGTTTCTTGCGAAGCCCTTGCTACTTGCAATTCCCTTTCTTTGTCCTCTACAATTTGTCTTTGTTCTTTCATGTATTTAAGCAAATTTGTATCATGATCTACTATAGCTTGTACCATATCTTTTCTTGAAAGAAAATCTCTGATATTTGCAGAAGAGAGAAGTACTTCTAAATATCCGATATTTCCATTCTTGTACATAACTCTCAATCTAGAATTTAGTGTATCATTTTTTTCACCAATTTTTTCTTCTGCTTCCTTCAATTCTTTCTTAGTCTTTTCTATATTGCCATTTATCTTTGCCAATTCATTTTCCACATCATTTAATTCTTTTCCAGTTTCAGATATTTTTCTATCTAATTCATCAATTTCTTTAGCTAAATCAACTTGTTCTTTTTTTAAGTCCTTTTTTTCACCTTTTATTGTATCTTGTTTTTTTTCAGTTTCTTTAAGCTTTTTGTTCCAACTTTCAACAGTTCCCTTTTCAGCATAAGCCCCTGTAAATGCCCCTATGACTATAGCAAATAAAAGTAACAACGCAATGTTTCTTTTTCTTTTCATCTCAAGTCCCCCTCTCTACGCATTTAAAAACTTCTTTAATGATATTAAACTTCCTAGTGTTCCAATTCCAACTCCTATTGCCATAAACATGATAATTATATCATTTAAAAGTGCATGAGGTGCTACTAAATAAACTGTAAATATTACATACAATTTTTCATTTATGACTTTAAAAAGATATTCATATCCATAATTGACAATAAGAATTGATAGCCCCGCTCCCACAAGACCTAATATGATTCCCTCAATGACAAAAGGTCCCCTAATGTATCCATTGGTAGCTCCAACATATTTCATGATATTTATTTCTCTTTTTCTAGCTGTAACTGTAATCTTTATAGTATTTGAAATTATAAACACAGAAATAAACATCAAAATAGCTATAATGATCATTCCTCCGACTTTTATATAATTAGCTGCAGCAAGAAGTTTTTCAATGACATCTTTGTAATATTTTACTTCTTCTATTCCATCTATACCTTCCAATTTAGAAACTACATTGTCCGCATATTCTATGTCTTTTAATTTGACAATATATGAATTAGGTAGTGGATTTTCTTCAAGTCCCTCAAGTAGATAGGATTCCTCTCCCCAATCCTTCTTCATTATCTCTAAAGCTTCATCTTTGGATTCAAAATACACATCTGTAACTCCTTCAGAAGATTTGAGCTTATCTTCTATTTCTGCCATCTTCTCACTTTCTACGTTATCTTCCAAATAAATTTGTATTTCATCGAATTTGTTTTTAGTTTCAACTACTACATTGTTTATACTCAATATAATGATTAAAACCATTCCTAGTATGATAAGCACGGCTGTGATAGAACCTACTGAAGCAAGCCCCATACCTCTATTTCTCCAAGAACCTTGAAATCCCTGCTTTACTATATTCTTAAATATCCTAAACTTCATACTCATACACACCTTTCTCTTCGTCTCTTACAACTCTTCCTCCTTCGATAGCTATGACTCTTCTTTTCATAGAATTTACTATATCCTTGGCATGAGTGGCCATAAGTACTGTAGTACCTCTTCTATTTATATCTTTAATTATTTTCATAATCTCCCACGCTGTATCTGGATCCAAATTTCCTGTAGGCTCGTCCGCTATTAAAACAGGTGGATTATTCACAATAGCTCTGGCTATAGCAACTCTCTGATGCTCTCCACCAGATAATTGGTCTGGATAACAATAAGCTTTTCCACTTAAATCCACCATACTTAAAACCATCGGCACTCTTCTTCTTATCTCCTTTGGATGAGAGCCTATGATTTCCATAGCAAAAGCTATATTTTCATATACAGTCTTGTTTGGAAGCAATCTAAAATCTTGAAAAACAACTCCAATATTTCTCCTTATGTAAGGAACTTTTCTATTTTTAACCTTTGTTATATCCATATCATTTAATATGATAGTACCTGATGTTGGGTCTATTTCTTTTAAAAGCAATTTAATTATAGTCGATTTTCCAGCACCACTTGGTCCAACAAGAAAAACAAATTCTCCTTTTTCTATAAACATATTTATATTGCTTAATGCTTTAGCACCATTATCTTCATATACTTTGGTTACATTGATAAATTTTATCATATTTTTACCACCCTTATTATAAATCTACTATATAAATAATATACAATAACTTCTTCTACTAATTTATCATAAATCCTCTTATTTTTTACAAATTTTTTTCGTTATTTTTTGCCATATTCAATTATCTATTATATTATTATATTATAATATAAATTGAACAATAAATAAACTATAAGAGGTGAGCTTATGGATAAAAAAACTTTGAGAAAACAGTGTATAGAAAAGCGAAGTAGTCTTTCAAATATAGAAGTAGAAGAAATTAGTCACAATATAGCGATGAATTTATTTAAACTAGACATATATAAAAATAGTTCTTTCATCATGACTTATGTGGATTTTAACAAAGAAGTACGAACTGAAGAAATAATAAGGCATTCTATAGATATCGGGAAAAGAATTGGAATTCCCATCACAATAAAAGAAGAACGGAAATTATTGATATCTGAATTGAAAGATTTTGATATAGAATTAGAGATAAGTACCTACAATATTTTAGCACCTAAAAGCGAATTTATAAGAAGAATTCATCCTTCTATCATAGATTTAGTTTTAGTTCCAGGAGCTGCTTTTGATAGAAATGGATATAGAATTGGCTATGGGGGCGGATATTATGATAGATTTTTACCTAATTTAAATAAAAAAGCTATCACAATAGGACTTGCATACAATTTACAATTGATAGATAATGTACCAAGGGGACATTATGATTTGCCAGTAGATTTTATCCTCACAGAAAAAGAATTTATCAATTGTAAAACAAAAAATAGCGAAAAATTCTATTAAGCCCAAAAAGGTGGTATAATGTATAAGGAAATTTCTTTAATTCTATTTTAGGAGGAATTTAAATGGTTAGAACAGTAGGTACTACAGCTAGAGGTATAAGAGCTCCTATCATTAAAGAAGGAGATGATATAGTAGATATTGTAGTGAATTCAGTGCTAAATTCTGCAAAATGTGAAAACTATGAAATAAAAGATAGAGATGTAATAGGAATTACAGAATCTTTAGTAGCTAGAGCACAAGGAAACTATGCTACTATAGATCAAATTGCCAAAGATATAAACAACAAATTTAAAGGGGACATAGGAATTATATTTCCAATACTAAGTAGAAATAGATTTTCTATCATTCTAAAAGCAATAGCAATGACAGAAAAGAAAATATATCTAGTACTTAATTATCCTTCTGATGAAGAAGGGAATTCTCTTATGGATATTGACAAAATGGATGAACTGGGGCTAAACCCTTATACTGATGTGATAAGCGAAGAAAAATATAGAGAATTATTTGGAGAAGTAGTTGCTCATCCTTTCACAGGTGTCGACTATGTACGCATGTACAAGGATTTAGCTGTAAATGACAATATTGAGATAATTCTTTCCAATGATCCAAGAACTATTTTACAATATACTGCTGAAGTATTGGTTGCCAATATTCATGAAAGAAAGAGAACTAAAAGAATACTTAAAAATGCTGGTGCAAAAACAGTCTATGGACTAGATGATATATTAAGTACTTCTGTAGATGGCAGTGGATACAATCCAGAATATGGACTACTAGGGTCAAATTTATCTACAAATACAAGATTGAAATTGTTTCCTAAAGATTGTCAATATTATGTAGATGAAATTCAAAGAAAGATAAAAGAAGCCACAGGAAAACATGTAGAAGTAATGATATATGGAGATGGAGCCTTTAAGGATCCCGTGGGTAAAATATGGGAGCTTGCTGACCCAGTAGTTTCACCAGGATATACTGATGGTCTAAGAGGCACTCCAAATGAGATAAAACTAAAATACCTTGCTGATACAGATCTGAAAAATCTTAGTGGAGAAGAAATGAAAGAAGCAATGAAAAATAAAATAAAAGAAAAAAATGAAAACCTTGTAGGAAAAGCTGAATCCTTAGGAACTACTCCAAGACAATTGACGGATTTGTTGGGAAGTTTATGTGATTTAACCAGTGGAAGTGGAGACAAAGGAACTCCTATAATACACATACAAGGATACTTCGACAATTATGCAACAGAGTAGCCAAATGGCTACTCTGTTATTTATTGTTTAATCCTTTTATTTCAAATTGTCTTTTAGTATATCTATCAAAAAGAGTTTTGACAACTGCTGCTACAGGAACTGCAAATAGCATTCCCCATACTCCAAAGAATCCGCCACCTACCAAAATAGCTGTTATTATCCAGAAAGGTTTCATCCCAACTTGTATTCCAAGTATCTTAGGTCCTAAATACAATCCATCAAATTGTTGTAATGCAAATATAAATATGATAACCCAAAGTGCTTTTATAGGTCTATCAAACAATGTGATAACTCCTGCTGGTATCATTCCTATGAATGGGCCAAAATAAGGTATCATATTGATCACTCCAACTATAAGACTAATCAAAACTGCATAAGGTACTTTCATGATTATAAGCCCAATAAAACACAATACACCTATAATTGCTGAATCTATTATCTTACCTACAAAAAACTTTGAAAAAGCTTCTTTTATTTCATTTTGCACAGTTATGATAGATTCTGCCCTTTCTTTTGAAAATAAAGCATAATTAAGTTTCTTAAATCCTTTTACAAATC
Source organism: Sporanaerobacter acetigenes DSM 13106 (assembly GCF_900130025.1). Classification (NCBI taxonomy): domain Bacteria; kingdom Bacillati; phylum Bacillota; class Tissierellia; order Tissierellales; family Sporanaerobacteraceae; genus Sporanaerobacter; species Sporanaerobacter acetigenes. Next base: position 8,061 of record NZ_FQXR01000010.1, read on the forward strand.
CTTCTTTATCTTTCAATATATATATAGATATTATAGCTCCCAAAACAAAGTTTACAAACCCAGATGTAAAATTGATTATTTGAGTTAAAGTCTTGTTTAAAAGTGGTCCGATTCCTTCGCTAGCTTTAAGTATCAAATTATCCAATGCCGATTGAATTTCTTCAACAATTCCATATTTATCAGCACCAGAGAATCGTGAAGGCAGAGTTTCAAGCCATCTTTGAGTTGTTCTCATATATCCAGGTAAATCTCTCGCTAAATTTTTGATACTATCTACAACAGTTGGAGTAATAACTATAAAAAACAAAGCTATTATTCCAAAAAATATCAAGTATACAATGAGTATATTGACCCACCTTTTAGATTTATGCTTTTTCTCTATACTTACTAATAGTGAATTTAAAAAAAAGGCAATGACAAAAGCCCAAATAAAAGGTTTTAATATTTTATTTAATGTAGCTAAAAATTCATCACTGTTGACCAATTTAAAAAGAATAAATGCAATAACAAGTAAGAAAAATATTTTGCCATAATTATTTTTTTTGTCTATTTGTAATCACTCCCATTGGAATATTTGTTACTATATTCTATCATCTTTTACTTTCATAATAAAGAATTAATTTAAAAACATCTCAAATATTTTATGATTTACTTCTTCGTGAGCTTTTCTAAATTCAGGATGAATAAAATTTTCTATTGGATTGTTTGCAATATCTCCACAAATATCTACTCCTGAAACCTTTCCCAATCTATTGAAAAGTTTTAATTTGTTCAACAAATTGACCAATTCCATATTGCCTTGATCCCAATTAGTCTTCACATATTTTTCCGAAAGCACGTCTTTATCCACACTTATATAGAAATCTTTTCCCTTAATTTTTCTCATAAATTTTGTATTTATAGATTTATTTCCATCTTCTATATAATACATAAAAGGATATCTCATATCATTGAAATAATATTTTTTATTGGCCCCAATCACAAGTATACCTGAAACCAAGTTTTCATCTATACACTGTCTTGCCCAAGAACCACATGTAATAAACCCTTTTGGAGCCTTATTCATATCAAAATGATTGTCAAATAAAATCACAAAGGGTCTTATATTTAGTCTTTTTATGAGAAAATAAGTCAAATAGTGAAAATCCCCTGAACCCAAATAAGCTAAGCACTTTTCAGGCAGGGAATTCATAAACTGTTTTATAATCATTTCATTATCTAGCGAAAAATATTTTGGCCGAACATCATACTCCTTTAAGGCATCCACTATATCTACTATTTCAAAATGTGCCTCCTCATATCTACCTTTATTTTTCAGTATGATCATTCTAACCCTCCTAATCATTCATAGTCCTTGCTTAAATCAGAATAATATTCTAATTTGTTTTGAACTAATCCGTTTACAGTTTCCTCCTCATAATTTCCGTCTTCATCCATTTCTCCCGCTTTTATGCCTGTCAATATTTCTATTCCTTCATCAATAGTCTTGACAGCATAGATTTTAAATATTCCTTCTTCAACTGCATTTATCACTTCATCATTCAACATCAAATTTTCTATATTCTTTTGTGGAATTATAACCCCTTCTTCTCCTGTAAATCCTTTTAGTTTGCAAGCTTTATAATATCCTTCTATTTTTTCATTAACTCCTCCAATAGGTTGAATAATTCCCTTTTGATTTACAGAACCAGTCACTGCAATAGCTTGGTTTATAGGTATATCTCCTAAACTGGAAAGAAGAGCATAGAGTCCTGTACTAGAAGCACTGTCTCCATCCACACCATCATAGGATTGCTCAAATGCAATACTTGCTGTTACAGCTAACTGAACCTTTTTAGCATATTTTTCTCCCAAATAGCCACTTAAAATTAGCATTCCCTTGTCATATATATCCCCACTTTGTTCTACTTCTCTTTCTATATTTACAATACCTTCTTTGCCTAAAAATGTATTTGCTGTTATCTTGTTTGGTCTCCCAAAAGAATATTGTCCAATATCAATTACAGCTAATCCATTTATCTCTCCAACTTTCCATCCTTCAGTATCTATGAGTATAGTTTCATTTTGAATAAATTCCAATAGTTTCTCTTCATAAATATTGTTTCTATATACTTTTTTAGCTATAGCCTTTTCTACTTCTTTTCTTGTAACTATGCTTTTATTTTCTTCTACAGCTATAGCATCTGCTTCATAAATTATCTCTACCAATTCATTGAACTGGGCTGTCAATTTGTTTTGACTTTCAGAAATTCTACTGCTTAACTCTATTATAGCAGCAATAGCTGAGCTATCAAAAGGATTTAATCCTTCTTTTTCACATCGATATGCCACAAAAGAACCTATCTTTTTTATATTTTCTTTATTTCTTTCCATCTCCACATCAAAATCTGCTCTTATTTTAAATAGCTTTTTAAAATCCTCATCATATTGATAAAGTAAATGATAAGTTAAATAATCTCCAATAAGGATTATTTTCACATCTAATGGTATAGGCTCTGGTCTTATGGTTTCTGATATAATGCTTAATCCCGTAACATTTTCTATCATTATCTTTTCTGTATATATAGCTCGCTTAAGACCTTCCCAAGATTCTCTATTTTGAAGAATATCTTTTGCTTGTATAATTAAGTACCCACCATTAGCTTCATGGAGAGATCCAGGTCTTATCTTTGTATGATCAGTCTTAAGGCCTCCTAATTCATTTACATATTCTATCTTTCCAAGAAGATTGTAATAATTTGGATTCATCTCCTTTATAACAGGAGCTCCATGAGTAGAACCATTGCCAATAAATAAATTCACTTCATATCTCTTAAAAAAATCTTCTTTTTTATCTACGGGAAGCAGCAAATTCTCTATACTTTCTTCCTCTTTTTCATCCAAAAACATATGAAAATTTTTAACTATATCTTCTTTCATATCTAATAGATATTGTTTAACTCCTTGATTAACACTAAATTTATCTATCAATGGATCTATATAAATTTGAGCAACTTCTAAAACCATCTTTTCCTTTAGCTCTTTTATTTCTTCTCTCAAATCACTTTCTACTTCTCTTATTTTCTTCACAAATTCAAAAGCTTTTTGACTCAATTCTTCAGATTGTTCCCTTAATTTTTCAACATCCTCTTCCGTTAAATTTTGAATTTCCTCGTCTGTCAAAGTCCTCCCATTCTTTGTTGGTAAACTTAAAATTCCTCGTTCTGTCTGCTTAAATGTAAAATTGTAATCCCTCGCCAACTCATTTAACTCATTTATTATTTCTTGGGCCCTTTTTTGATGTCTATTATAGATTACATTTTTGTTGTCTTCATAATCCTTGGATGAAAGTATTTTAGGAATATCTAATTTGATATTTAAAATGGCTTTCTCTACATAAGCTTTAAATGTTTTGCCTTCGCCAGTGTCTAAACATATAGCTATAGGAGAATGGGCTTTTTTAAAATTAAAAACATAACACCAATCTTTAGGGCTTTCTTTTTTTTCAGCAAATTCCTTAGCTACAAGATAAGAATAGCTATTTCTACCTGTACCTGTCATTCCTGATACATATATGTTGTATCCTTTTCTCTTTACTGACAAGCCAAATTTTAACGCTTCCATAGCTCTTTCTTGACCTATAAGTTCTCTTTTAACTGGAACATTTAAAGTAGTAGCATAGTCGAAAATATCAGGATCACATCTTTTTTTTAGTTTAGAAATAGGTACTTCATATTTTTCCAGCACCCTGAGCACCTCCAATATTCATATACCCCTACAATATTATATATATTATTTATACGAAAAATATTTACTCTTTATTTAGTTAATCCTGCAGCAATTTTTATACATTTTTGGTGATCAGGATCTATTTGCCCATCTTTGTGTCTCTTGCTACCAGCAAAGTGTATGTCAATATGTCCATCCATTCCATTTCCCTTTATATAGTCAAGATTTGTCCCAGGACCATATCCACCACTTCTCCATTCAGTATATTTTCCACCTTCTGCACTGTCATTTCCAGCATGAGGCATGGCTGTCATACTTGCAGCAACAACCCTATCTCCTACTTGAACCAACACCGGTCTTCTAACCCAACTAAATCCTTCCCAAATATCCTTTATAACTTCGGTATCTTCTGAAGTTAAAGCTTCACAATCTGCATGATAAGAACCCATAGTCCTCTTCATAGTAAAAGTCTTTCCTGTATAAAAATCTTTTACTTTAAACACAGTCCCTATAGGAAGGACACCATTGTTTACGTCACTGAACCAATCTAAATATTCTCCATAGTTTTCATCTATAGGCTTGTCCACTTGAGTATAGGATATTGGTATTATAAGCTCTTGTCCAATATTTAAAACTGCATTTTCAGTTAAATCTTCATTGGCATTTGTTATTTGATCCATAGATACATTGTATTTTTGACTTATTATCCATAAATTCTCTCCTGATTCAACTGTATGTACTATAATTTTAGGTATTTCTCTACTTGTCGTACTTCTATTTGTAGTCGTAACAATCGTTTTCTTTCCATTTGGAATTTCTAATACTTGTCCAGGATAAATAACTGTTTTGTCATTGGCATTGTTGGACTTTAATAGGCTTTCTAAACTAACATTGAATTGATTGCTTATCTTCCAAAAAGAATCTCCTGATTTAACTGTATAGGGCGCTGCAAATGAAGTTGAACTTATTCCCACCGTTGAAACTATCAGACCTATGCAAACTTTTTCCTTTATCTTCTTCATAAGTATTTTCCCCTCCAACTTTTGACTTTTTTCTATTTATCATATAATACTTCTACATAAATTTCAAAGTTCCTCCCTGTAATTTTTGGAAATTTAAAAGGCATATATTTATATGCCTTTTTTCACTCAATGTATTCAGTTTCTAATTCAATATTCTTTGGAAGTTCATCTAAACCGGTTTTCACAATTACAAAGGGATATATAATTCTCTGTTCAACCATTTCATCCGGCTTTGGATCCTTAAAAAGTGCATGGACAATTATATCAAATTCACCATTTTCTCCTTTAACCTTTTCAATTTTGTCTATAGTAACTGAATACCCTTCTGTCTTTTTTTCTCCTCTTGTCACTACTACAAACACTTCTCCATCTATTTTACATCCAAGAGCCCTTTCAACTGCCAAATAATTTGGAAGAACATCTACAAGTTTTTTAGGAACCTCATCATTTTCAAGGACCTTAAATTTCACATTTCTATTTCCTCCATTTAAATATTTAGGCAAAAAAACAATTCCCAAAACAGCAATACACACCATTAAAGTAATCACAACTTTTTTCATTTGTCCCCCTCCACCAAAATAAATTTATATCTATATTTTTATTCCAGAAGAGGACAAATTATGTTAGAAAAATTTGGTGGCAAGGGGACGTTTTGTTTGCCACCCTTTCCAATTACAATGAATCTGGCATGCTCCGCAAAGTTGAGCTAAAGTTTCTATAAAACAATATTCCTGTCACTGTTGCAGCTATTATATCTGATATGGGTTCTGCCAAAAATACTGCAAAAACCTTATTCGATAAAACTTTAGGCAATATAAGTACAAGAGGAATCAACAAAAATACCTTTCTAAGTAATGCTAAAAATAAAGATGTCTTTGCATTTCCCATAGCGATAAATGTTTGCTGACAAGCTATTTGTACTCCCAGTGCAAAAACCCCTCCCATATATATCCTAATCCCTGCTGTAGCCATATCTATTATAGCTTTATCATTTGTAAATATTCTTGAAAAGAATTGTGGTGCTATCATCATTAATAGCCAAAACAATGTACTATAACTTACTGTTGAAATAAACAAATATTTAAAAGCATCTTTCATTCTTTTTTTATTCTTTGCACCATAGTTATAGCTTATGATTGGCTGTGCTCCTTGAGTCAATCCTGAAAGTGGCAAAAATGTAAATTGCATAGATGCAGACAATATTGTCATTGCACCTACCGCTACATCTCCACCATATTTTTGTAAGCTAGAATTAAATGCTATGATGATAAAACTCTCTGTTATCTGCATTACAAAAGGAGATAATCCCAACAACAATACTGGCTTCATTATACTCATATCTATTTTAAAATTTTCCTTTTTTAGTTTTAAAATACTCTTGTCTCCCTTTAAAAATTCGATTACCCAAATAGCTGATACAGCTTGAGATATAACCGTTGCCAATGCCGCTCCTTTTACATTCATTTTAAGTCCATATATAAAAATGGGATCTAGTATTATATTTATAATAGCTCCTATGGAGACTGTGATCATACTTGTTTTGGCAAAGCCTTGGGAACTTATGAAAGGATTCATTCCAACCGCCAATTGAACAAATAATGTTCCCAAGGTATATATCTGCATATATTCCAGCGCATAAGGCAAGGTCTTTTCACTTGCTCCAAACAAAATCAACAGCTTTTCATTAAACAATAAAAACAATATTGTCAATACAATTGACATTCCAATTAAAGACACAAAACAATTTCCCATGATTTCTTCTGCGCCTTCATTGTCTTTTTCCCCCATTTTGATAGAAGCCCTTGGTGCTCCTCCCATGCCTATCAATACGGAAAATGCTGCTATTATAATCAAAAGTGGAGCTGTGACTCCTACACCAGTTAAGGCCTCACCACCTATTCCTTCTATATGACCTATATACATTCTATCTACCAAATTGTAGAGTAGGCTTATTAACTGCCCTATAATAGCTGGTATTGCTAATGAAAACAACAACTTTTTTACATCTTCTGTCCCTAATCTATTTTTCTCTGACATTTCTACAATCGCCCCTTATTATATTTCTATATCTTTTACATTGTTTAACATCTTGTTATTTACTTTTACAAACAAATCTAAATCTTCTAAAGCCATTCCCTTAATCAATTGGTTTTTGAATCCTTCATTTGCCTCTTTTACCTTTTTAACTACATCATCTTCTTCATTTATAATTTTAAGATATACTGATCTCCCATCTTCCAAATTCTCCTCTGTGCCAATTAGATTCTTATCTTTAAGCAGATTGACAGCACGAGATACCAAGCCTTTAGATATTCCCCTATTCATACTGATTTCACTTGCTGTAATATCCTTGTCCATATTGTTGATTAAAAATGTTAAAACATCTATTTCTGCTGGTGTTAATTCAAATTCTAACAATGATTCTTCCATATATTTTTTATATTTTTTTATTATTTGAAAATAAATATAAAAAATATTAGATTCCTCCTTATAAAAAGACATTTCTTTTCTCCTTTCAATATAGTTTATTTTTGAACTATATTGATTATACATCAAATATAGTTCAAAAGTCAACTAAAAAAGCGGCTCTGAACATCATATCCAAACCCCCATTATGTTGGATAGCCTTCCACCCCTACACTACAAGTTAATTCTTTTAGCATGATTCATTTTGGTTGAATTAACAAAAAAAAGAACCTAAATAGGTTCTTTTTTGTATTTCCCTCCTTTAATTAGCTTCTAGCTGCTCCATCTACAGATAAAATTTCTCCTGTTACATAACTTGCCATATCACTTGCAAGATATAGGAATGCATTAGCTACATCTTCTGGCTCTCCTACACGGCCTAGTGGTATAGTAGCTATCAAAGGCTTGATAATCTCATCTGGTAAAGCTTTTACCATATCTGTATTAGTAACTCCTGGTGCTACGGCATTTACCCTAATATTATCCTTTCCAAGTTCTCTCGCCAAAGATTTTGTCATACCATTTACTGCAAACTTTGAAGTAGGATATCCTACACCAGTGCTTTGTCCATAGATACTTACCATAGAGCTCGTATTTAATATAACTCCACCGCCTTGAGGCTTCATAATCTTAGCAGCTACTTGTGAGCAGTAGAACATGGCATTCACATTTAATTCTAGAATATTGTCAAACTCTTCTGGTTTTAAATCATATATACTTTCTCTTTGTGATATTCCTGCATTATTTACTAGGATGTCTAAACTTCCATATTGATCTTTAATTCTATTAAATTGTTTTTCAACTTCCTCTGGATTGTTAAGGTCTAATCCTATACCTCCAACATTATAATTTGGATTTATTTCTTTTAATTCTTTTACAGCCTTATCTGCTGTTTCTTGTCTTGACCCACAAAGTACTACTGTAGCTCCATTTTCTAGATACTTTTTAACAATTGCAAAACCAATTCCTCTAGTTCCTCCTGTAACAACTGCTACTTTTCCTTTTAGCATTTTAAATCTCCCTCCCTATAATTTTTATCTTTACTTTTAATGCGGTATTATGTTATTTATTTATAGTTCTACACTTCAAGCCAACAAAATATAAAAATATTTCTATTCTTATTTATACCAACTTTACATGCTTTTATAAACAAAAATTTATATTAATTAAAAAAGTGGCAAATTGTCCTATTTAGTATAGCCTATCCAGCTTTTAATTCTAATATATACAGCTAACTCAGTATTAAATTATAAAATTTAATCAAGCCTACGCACACTATTTATTCTTACCGAATACACTTTATTGAGGATTAATTTAAAACGTTTTTATGAAAGGATGTGTTAATATGGCTAATACGCTTAGCCCAAACCAATATCTTGTTCCAACGGGGACACCGGGACTAAATCAACTGATATCTTCTGATGGGCGATTCACATTTGTACTTCAGAATGATGGGAACCTTGTGCTATATAGAACCGGTTTCATTAGTCCATCTGGTGCACTTTGGGCATCAGGTACAAATGGCAAACCTGTACAAATGGCTGTTATGCAAAATGACGGTAACTTTGTAATTTATGATCGCAATCACAGTCCATTATGGGCATCAAATACTAGTGGAAGGCCTAGGTCTTATTTGGTTCTTCAAAATGACGGTAATGTGGTTATTTATCAACCAAATGTGCCAATTTGGGCTACCAATACAGCGGGTAGATCTATATAAAGTAGAAGTGGCAAGGGGACGTTTTGTTTGACACCCTTGCCACGTTGCATCTTGTCACTCTTTGCATAATATCACCTATTTATCTTGTTGATTATTCTTAAGCAACCATCAAGATGTAACATCTGATGTCTTGAAAAAGGCATTAGCAACAATCCAGCAAAGGTTTTGTTGCACCAATAATCAACAAGCCAAAAAGCATTCTCATCATCTGACACAGTATGAAGTTTCAACAACTCTGTTTTTCTCTCGTCGGACACTTTAATTTTTGAATCTTCATAACTCATATCTTTTATTATATTATTTGTATTAGTTAAAACATCAATTGTATAATTTCTCAATTGATTTATATCTAACATCGTGCTAAATTCAACTAATTCATCACGTGATATCTCATTACCTGTAGTTATAATAGGAGAATTCAGTGATTTGTCATAATTCTTTGTAAAGAAAATTTGTTCTTTTGCTGCAATTAAAGTGTTTGATGTAATATCTTCAATTCTAGTCAGATGATATAGATAATATGCTATTGTCTTATCTGTTGAAAGAGGCATTTTTACGAAATCCTCTTTATTACAAGTAGTCAATATATAATCATATATTGACATCAATTCATCTCTAAGCTCAAGTAGATTTTGCCTGCCAAGTTCAAAAGAACTTTTCTTCTTTATATTTGTTTGAAAGGACTTAAACATTTCTGAACGTTCCTGTTTTGTTTTCATCAAATCACTCCTTATAATATCAATGTAGGTGTGGCAACCAATTGTTGGATTTTCTACACAGTCTAACGTCCCTATCCCAAATTGGCAAACAAAACACTATTCTAGTTTTTTGCACCTGCTAATTAGTTCCTTCATGAACTCCTCTCGATTTAAAGGTGATATAAAAGTAGTTCCTGTAATATAGCCTTTACCATGTTGTTTAATTTGAATGCGATCTATTGATAACGCCATTGAGGATAGCATATTTCGGCTAAGCTTTATCGATCTTATATTTTCATAGGTTATCTTTTCAGAAAAAGGTCCACTTCTACAGTAAAGATATTCATCTCTAAATTCATAATAAGTACCAAAATATATCCAAAATACAAAAAGTATCATTGGTATCCCAACAGCATAGGCAGTCACTTTCTCACTTTGAGGTACTAATATTATATTTACAAGCATTATAAATACTATCAACCATATTAAGATATTAAACCAGCAATCAATCTTAGATTTTACACGCATACTTTACCTCCAGTTTCTGATTTCCTTTGGGATTCAAAGTGGCAAGGGCAAAGTGGCAAGGGGACGTTTTGTTTGCCACCCTTACCGCCACCAACTACTTTATTTTTTCCAATACACCTCTCCCAATTCCAGTTATCCTAGATATCTGTCTATTACTTGCCTTTGTATTTGCTTTTATCGTTTTAAGAATTTCATTTCTTGATTTCACATCCAAACTTTTTAATCTTGAAATATCAGTAAAAGAAGAAATTACCTCCATTAGTTCTTCATCGGTATATCTTATCTTTTCATCATATTCTAAACATTGATCTTCATTTTTCATTCCCATATAATTCATAAAACTCTTTACATCTGAGAAATAATTTAATGCAAATGTAGGATCAATTATCATGTCCTTCTTTTTCGCAACATTGATGTATTCTGTATAGCTGCTCCATTTATAATCCTCCATATTCTCTACCATTCCTGCTTTAATTGGATTTTGATGAATATATCTTAATGCTGTCAAAAAATATGCATCACTATCAACAGTTTCACTTCTGAAACGATTTTGAAAAAGATGTCCTGTTCTTCCATTTTTTAAATTGTGATATTGGGCATAACCAACCGCTATTCTTCTAACTATATCTCCTATTTCTTCTGTTTCTGTCTTAATTAAAAGGTGTACATGATTTGTCATAAGACAGTATCCATATACAACAAAATCACTTTTATCCATTGCCTCTCTTATATAGTACAAAAATTTTTCATAATCACTATTTGATAAAAAAATATCCATTTTATCTATTCCTCGGAGCATTACATGATATATCCCACTTTCACTTTTCTCTCTTGTCCCTCTTGGCATAATATCACCTATTTCTCATTATTCTAATAGGTGGCAAACAAAACGTCCCTGTGCCACGCTATATATAAATTCTATATTTGTCTACAATTTCCTTCTTATTTTGAAAATTTAGGTGGCAAATATGCCACCTATTCTATAACTTTGACTAATTTTATTTTTTCTTCAAATCCGCCTCTTTTATGTTTTTTCTCGAGCCTGATTTTTTCAACTTCTTCAAAGGATACTCCTTTGGCTTTCAATATTCCATATATAACTTCTAAAATATCTGCTATCTCTTCAATGTTTTCATCTTCAATGTATTCTTTTGTTTCTTCAATCAACTTTTTATTTAGTTCTTCTAAAAATTCATCCTCATCCATAATTTCTATGACGCTTTTTTCCAGCTTTCTCTATAATTTCAAGTATATTGTCTCTGACTAATTTGTTATAAACCTTTTCCATTTCCATCCTCCTATCCTTTATAGGGTACAAGTTGAGATTTTAAATTTCTTATACCGCCTCTTGGATCTTCTACATCTCCATCATATCTTGGTATCATGTGGACATGAAGATGCATAATAGTTTGTCCAGCGCTTTCATTTATATTTATTCCAATATTGTATCCAGTAGGTTTATATTTAGCATCAACAATTTCTTTGCATTTTTGTACAATTTCATATATAGCTACAAGCTCTTCTTCTGTAGATTCATAAAAAATCTCTATCGCAAAAAATTTGCTTCTTGATAAAAATTTTATTGGATTTTGTACTGCTTCTTTTGTATATCTTTCTAAGCTCCACTGTTTCCAATTTTTATGTTTTTTATCTCTGAAATCTTTGCTATGTACTTTATCGTTTGAATAATAATCCATAAAGCACTCTCCTACTTCTTCTATTGAAACTTCTGTAACCATTTTATCACCTTTTATAAATGACAGCAAAACGGGTATTTTATATGATTTGGACATAGCAGTTTTCTCGATTTCTATGAGAAATTCCTCTCCAACTGTATCAATCCATTTCTTTTCAATTTCATTTAGTTCATCTATTTCATACAAAAATCTTAAAAGTCTTTACAATTGAGAAAATTTGGTTTATAATGTTTATATTAGTACAAGAAAAAATTCTGAAAGGAGACTGTAAAATGTTAATTTATAAAAGTAAGATTAGAACAAAATTTAACAATAAAACATACAGTCTACTGTCAGTAAATCATATATATTAAGCTATAGTATATTATTATTTATGTATGAAAATTTTGACTGCAGACTGTATGCCTGCGGTTTTTTAATTTCAAATTTTTAATGATATTTTAACCGCAACATAGTTCTATACTTTTAGAGCATAGACTATTTTTGCGGTTTTTTTATACTCACTTACTAAAATTCATCTGGGGGAGATTGAAATGATTCTAAAATAATATCGTAATAGGCAGAAAGAATTAAAAATTAAACTGGGGGTTTAGAAAATGAGAATTAGATTATTATAGATAAAAATAAAATTAATAAATTTTTATTGGAGGAGATTTTATGATAACAGGAAATATTGATGGCATAAAAAAAGTAATGCTTGATAAAATTGAAAACTTATTCGAGCTAACAATAGATAATGACAAAGTTTTTTCTTATGAATTGGTAGAACAAATGAATGAGATTAGTGGAATAATAAAAAAAGAGCTATGTGTTGTTATAAATAGGCGAGGTAAAATTGAAGGAATTTCAGTTGGCAAAATAGACAGCGCCCCAATTCCTTCTATCGAGGTTTCAAGCAAAAAGCTAAGTGGATTTAGGGTTATTCATACCCATCCTTCTGGAAGCAGCACACTTTCTTTATTGGATATTTCTGCTTTGATAGGTTCTAAACTAGATGCTATTGCTGCCATAGGAGTTCAAGAAAATATGGAAGACATCAAGATAAATATAGCTTTTTGTGATATCTATGATAACAATCTGACATATAATGAACTGAAAAACCTAAGTTTAGAAGCTTCATTGCAGTTAAATTTTAAAAATAAGGTAGATTATATTGACAAAATAATTGGCAGCATTAATACATGTGAAGATCAAGTGGAAAGAGCTATATTAGTTGGAACTGACACAGAAGAAAGTCTTGAGGAACTTGCTGGCCTTGCTGAAGCTTGCAATATTGTTCCTATAGACAGAATATTTCAAAAGAAAAACAAAGTCTTCTCTGCATACTATATGGGGCAAGGTAAAGTTCAAGAAATAGCAAATTTAAGACAACTTAGAAATGCAAATTTAATAATATTTGATGATGAACTATCAGGTTCTCAGGTTAGAAATTTGGAAGAAGCTATTAACTGTAAAGTAATCGATAGAACCACCTTGATATTAGATATTCTTGCAAGACGTGCTAAGAGCAAGGAAAGCATTCTACAGGTTGAACTTGCTATTCTTAATCATAAATTGCCACGATTGAGAAATTCAAACGCAAACCTTGCAAGGATTAAAGGTGGTGTTGGATTAAAAGGTGGCGTTGGCTCAAGGGGACCTGGAGAGAAAAAACTTGAAACTGATAGACGACATATAGAAAGCAGAATAGAAGAAATTAAAAATGAAATGTCTAAGGTATTAGAAAGAAAAGCTGTCCAAAAAGTAAAAAGAACCAAGAACAATATAAGCAAGGTTGCTATTGTAGGATACACCAATGCAGGCAAATCAACTTTGCGAAACAAACTTTGTGAAATTTCTGCATCAGACAATATAAGTAAAGAAGGAGTTTTAGAGGCTGACATGCTTTTTGCAACATTAGACACTACTGTTAGGGCTATCACCTTGAGCGATAATAGAAAAATCACTTTGTCAGATACTGTTGGCTTCATTAGCAAACTTCCTCACGAGCTTGTTGAAGCCTTTAAATCAACCTTGGAAGAAGTCATTGAAGCCGATTTGCTTTTACATGTAGTAGATGTTGCAAATGAAGAAGCTATAAAGCAGATACAGTCAGTAAATATTGTTCTCAATGAACTTAACGCTAAAGATAAAAATACTATAATTGTTTTAAACAAGATTGATAAGGCTTGCCAAGGAAATTTAGATAAAGTTAAGGATTTCTTGAAAGGTGAAAAAATAGTAGAAGTCAGCGCAGAAAAGGGAATAAATTTAGACCAATTATTGCACTTAATTGAAAGAGAAATACCAAATAAACTAGTAGAAAAAGAATTCATCATACCTTATGATAGGCAGAAATTCATCTCAATGCTTCATGAAGATGCTAGCGTAATTAACAAAAATTATACTGAAAATGGCACTTACATTAAGGCATTGGTAAATGAAGAAATCTACGAAAGATGTGCAGACTTTGAAGTGAAAACTCTATAAACACAAGAAACACAAAGGGACAGTTCTTCTGTGCTTTGCTTCATAGCACAGGAGAACTATCCCCTTGCCACCTTAAAATTCTTCTTCATGTCTTTTGAAAAATTCATAGTATGTTCGCACATTCTCCAATTCTGTCCACCTTTTCACATCAACTGGATTTGCATCAAGATCATATATTTTTGCTCCATGCATGGAGAGCAAAAATGGAGAATGTGTTGATATAATGAACTGACAGCCAAAAAACCTTGCCGAGTCCTCAATAAATTTCATCAACTCCATTTGACGTTTTGGAGAAAGACTGTTTTCAGGCTCATCCAACAGATAAAGCCCATTTTCTTCGATTTTTTCTGTGAAATACAGAAATGCACTTTCGCCATTTGAATATTCTCGTACATTATCCATCAATTCATTTCTCACAAAACGTGACTGAGTTTTACTTCTTGCAGTAGTTACTTTTCTAAGTTCCTCATAATCTCTCATAGAACTCATTTGAAAATCAGAATATTTCGCATCCAAATATTCTTCAAAAAGCTTTTCCCGTTTTTGGTCAATTCCTTCATTGAGATTCCTAATATTAAGCATATAGTCAAATACATCATCACTGGTGATAATTCTGCTATTTTCAGGTATGTCATCCTCAAGCTCCATCTCACACATATTGACATAGTTTATATAGAAATTAGATTTATTGTAGATGGAGTCACGATTTACTCCTGCTTTTTCTGCTATGACATTTAATGCTGTTGATTTTCCCGAACCATTTCCACCATACAAAATCGTTACTGGCTCAAAATCAATTCTTTCAAAACCATGTCTTGACAATATGTTGAATGGATAGAACGAATCATAGCATGTTCTTTTTACGCTCATGAAAAAATCAAATTCACTATCCCTATCTGGAAATGTAAAAGCATTTAAATAAATCATTGTCATCTTCCTCATTTAACATTTTGTAAATAATGGCAAAGGGTGGCAAACAAAACGTCAGGTTGCGCAGAAATTCAATTGGGTATGTATACCAGCCCCACTTTGCGGTCTAAAACGACTTTATTTTGGGATTGGATGTGAAAAATCGGTAGTTTTTTAAATAAATAGTCCCACTTTTAAGAAAGTCAATGGAAGTTTCATCCGTTTTTACGCAACCTGACGTCCCCTTGCCACCTATTTTGCTAAATTATATATTGCTTGAGCAAATATCTTTGCATTTAGAACAATATCACTTATGTCCATATACTCATTTGGATTGTGAGATATTCCATCCTGTCCTGGAAAAGAAGGGCCGAATGGTACAATATTGGGCATTATTTTGGCATATGTGCCTCCTCTTGTAATGATAGGAGTACCATCTAAATTTGCAACTTCTTCATATGCATCTTGCAAAGATTTGACTAAAAATGAGTCTTTCTCAAATTTAACTGGATTATAGTTTAATAGCAATTTCATTTTTATATTATCACTTAGCTTTGATTGTATTTTTTCTAATATTTCATCAATGCCAACAATGGCTGGATAGCTTAGACTAATATTGAATAAGAATTTTGACTCTTCTATTCCAATATTATAATTTCTCATCTCCATAGTTCCAAATTCCTCATCACCAAAATCAATACCTAATCTATCGCCATTTTTCTTGCTAGAAAGAATATATGTATTTAAAAAATTGGAGAATTCTTTAAAAGCCTTTTCATAATTTTCATCATTGTACTCTATTTGAAATTGGATATTTGCTCTTCCTCTTTCTCCATAGACAACTGGATATTGACAATCAGGGGTAAATCCCATTATAGGAGGCTTTTCCTTTTCTAAATAGTATGGGATATCATTGAATCCACTTTCTTCATCGGTACCAAATATGATTCTCACTGGTTTACTTAATTTAAGGTAAGCTTCCTTGATAGCATATAATCCATAAAGTGCAGATATAATCGGACCTTTGTTGTCCAATACACCTCTACCATACATTTTTCCATTTTCAATATGTCCACTAAAAGGTGGAAAAATCCAACCTTCTCCTACAGGAACTACATCTAAATGCCCTAAAATTCCTATATAATCTTCACCTTCGCCATATTGAGCATATCCAATATAATTATCTAAGTTCTTGGTTTTAAATCCTAGTCTTTCAGCTATTTCTAATCCTTTTATCAATGCATCTTTGGGACCTTGTCCAAAAGGAGCAGTATCTTTTGCTTCTCCTTTTATACTGGGTATATTGACAACTTCTACAATGGATTTCAACAATTCCTCTTTATATTCTTCAATCTTATCATTCAAAATTTTCTCCACTATTCATCCCTGCTTTCTTATCTATTGCCTATATTATAACATAACAGACATGTGGCAAAAAGGTGGCAAACAAAACGTCAGGTTGCCACCCTGACTATCCTAATCTAATATATACAGCCGATGAATCATCATGTATCTTAAACCTAGGGTATTTTTCTCCTCGTGAATCTTCAATTTCTATATCTCTAATCTCTTTATATATTTTTCCCAAGCCATGTATTCTAGCTTCCTCTATTAGTTTCTCTACAGGATAACGATTATATTTATCAGATATAGCAGAGAATCCATCACTAGTAAGAATTATTTCCACTTCATCTTTTACTTCTATCCTTCCATATAATCCATTATCTATTGCTTTTTCATCAAATTCTAATATCCAATATCCATCAGAATTATTCTTTTTAAGTCTATGGTCAATTAGCATATCCATAGCATTAGCTTTAGCTTCGTATAAAGATTGTCCTTTTTGGTCTATAAGATACTTCATCCTTTCATAGACCTTATCATCAAGTATTTTAATGGAATTATCTCTATAAACCTCTGTTCTACAGTTTTTTCTAATAGCTATAGTTCCATCTCCTAATGTAAAATACTCAAGAATATTATCCTTCCATCTTGTTATAGATATAGTGCTTGAAGGAAAATCAATATTGGTTATTTCTTCATTGCCTATATGAGCATTGAATTCATTCCTTATTTGACCGATGCCTTCCTTAAGAATATCTTGAATTGAGTTTTCCATATTGTCTAAATTGTTCAATAGAAAACTATCCCACCATTTTACATACCATTGAGCATCGCTTTCTGCTGAAGCTATAATATTCCTTCCATTTAACCCAGTGGCTCCATCTAATACCCAAGTGCTATTACTTCCTATATTAGCTATATCTTCTTTTGTATGATTCCCTTTTTCACATAAGACTTCACTATTTAGTATTTTCATATATTTGCTATGTATAAGCAGCTTCCCTCCTGTTTTAATACTATTTCATATAGATTGGATTTTTAACTTCATATAAATAGTATAGTACAAAATAACTTTTTACACAGGAATATCATTTGGATTATCTATAGAAAAAATCTATAGTTCGTCCGCCCTTTATGATTTTTTTCTATAATATCTCTATTGAATTGACTAAAAAAAATAATGTTGATACTATGGGTATGTTAATTTATATTAAAGGAGATGTATAGCATATGAAAAAATTTCTTAGTTTAATAATTGCAGTAATTTTAACCCTTAGCTTAGTAGCTTGTGGAAATGATACTACTAAAAATGAACAAACCCCTCCTTCTTCAGAAGAACAGGGCTCAGAAAGTCAACAAGATGCAGTGGAACTTGAAGACAAATTAGTTATATATTCTACTCATCCTGAGGACATGCTTGAATTTCTAGCTGAGGAATTCGAAAAAGAAACTGGTGTCACTGTTGAGTTCATCAACCTTCGTGGTGAATTAGCAGATAGAGTACGTGCTGAAAAAGAAAATCCTCAATCTGATATAATGTATGGTGGTGCTTCATCCCTATTTATAGACCTTAATAAAGAAGGTTTATTTGAAAAGTACATACCTACATGGGATAAGGATATCGACCCAATGTACAAAGATTCAGAAGGATATTGGTATGGTACTATCCAAACTCCTGTAATGATATTCTATAATAACGAAATGTTAAGTGAAGAAGAAGCTCCAAAAGACTGGTATGATCTATCAAAACCAGAGTTTAAAGATAATATAGTAACTAGAAATACACTATCTTCATCTATTAGAGCTACATATGCTAGTTTACTTTATCAATTCGACAAAGAAGGTAAAATAGATGATGGTTGGGAATTTATGAAAGAGATGGAATCCAATATTAAGAACTATTATGGTAGTGGTTCACTTCAATTCCAAGCAGTAGGACGTAAAGAAGCAGCTATAAGCTATGCTGTTCTTAGTTCAATAATAGACAATATTGAAGAAAACGATATGCCACTTACTATAGTAGATGCAGAAAGTGGATCACCTGTAATCACAGATGCTATAGCAGTCATCAAAGGAGCAAAGCATCCTAAAGCAGCTGAAGCTTTTGTAGAATTTGCAGGCAGTCCTGAAATTCAAGCTAAATTAGCAAATGATTTCAACCGTCTACCTACTCATCCTGAAGCAATAAAAAATGGTAAACAGTGGATGAAGGAAAGCAATTATAAAGTAATGGATGTAGATTGGTCTGTAGTTTCTGAAAAAGAAGCTGAATGGTTACAAAAATGGGACACAGATATAAAGGACGGCAACAAAGAAGTAAATGAATAGTTTAATGAGAAAGGAGTATCTTCTTAGGAGGATATCTCCTTTTTATTACAAAATTAAATTCAATATTTTCTAGTGGAGGATATGATGGAAACATTACGCTTAGAAAACATAGATAAAAAATTCGGTGACAATATAGCATTAAATAATATAAATTTTTCTATTGATGAAGGAAAGCTATTTACATTTTTAGGCCCATCTGGTTGTGGAAAAACTACTATATTAAGAATTATTGCAGGATTTTTAGAGCCTGATAATGGTAAGGTCTACATAGGTAATAAAGATATTACTAATCTACCACCAGAATCTAGAGAAGTAGGAATGGTGTTTCAAAACTATGCTCTTTTCCCTCATTTAAATGTTTATGAAAATATAGCCTATGGTCTTAAAGTCAAAAAGCTCCCTAAAAAAACAATAGATGAAAAAGTAAATTATTACCTTAAATTAGTAAACTTAAGTGAATATAGTAATAGAAAAATATATGAATTATCAGGAGGAGAGCAGCAAAGAGTAGCTCTTGCTAGATCCCTAGCAATAGAACCCAAAATACTTCTTTTAGATGAACCTCTTTCAAATCTAGATGCAAAACTTAGGGATAAAATGAGAATGGAAATAAGAGAACTACAACAAAAGCTAGGGATTACTACTATATTTGTAACCCATGATCAAGGAGAAGCCCTAACTATATCGGATAAAATAGCTGTTTTTGATAAGGGAATATGTGTACAAATAGGAACTCCAAGAGAAGTTTATAATAACCCTACAAATAGCTTTGTAGCTTCATTTATAGGCGAAACTAACTTATTTAAAGTAAATGATATTCTCCCCTTCAACATACCTTCAAATAAAAAAGGAGAGTTTATATCTATACGGCCACAGGAAATTGAGCTAACAAGAGAATTTGATGGGGACAAGAACAGTTTTAGAGCTAGAATTGAAAGTATTCAATTTAATGGAATATCTATGGATTACATATGTAATATAGATGGCACAAAACTAAAAGTTACAATGCTAAATACTGAAAACTCAGGAAATGGCTTATCTATAAACGATGAAATTTGCCTAAAGATTAATCCTGATTCCATAAAAGTAATAGATTAAAGGTGATTATTATGAATATAAAAACAAAAAACATTGGAACTAAGTTTATGAAAATTATCTTTTATTTGGTTATATTCTGGTTTTTGATTGGATATGTTCTATATCCAGCTGTAAATACTCTTATTACCAGCCTTTCAAATAACGGAGTATTTACTTTAGACTATTATAAAGAGTTTTTTACGTCTAATACCAATATTACTGCATTAAAAAACACCTTGGTTTTAGGCTTTGCAACTGTTTTAGTATGTGGAATAATAGGAACTTTCTTGGCTTTCTATGTGAATTTTTTTGATTTTCCCTTTAGAAAAACAATTCACAGAATCCTATTGACTCCTATAATGCTGCCGGGAATAATTATAGTAATTGCCTTTATACAGCTATATGGAGAAAGCGGCTTAGTTACTAAGACTATAGAATTACTTTTAAATTTAGACACAATTCCTTACAAGTTTTCTGGATTTAAAGGTATATTATTTGTGCATGCATATACCCAATATGTATATTTTTATATGAATACATCCGTTGCAATCAAATACCTTGATTATTCTTTAATAGAATCTGCCAGAAATCTAGGAGCATCAAAGACAAAAATATTCTTTACTATAATACTCCCAATGATATCCCCCGCACTTATAGCTTCTAGTATTATAACCTTTATGTCTGGCATTAGCTCATTTTCGGCTCCAAATTTGCTAGGTGATACTTATAGAGTAATGAGTACTCAAATACTCTTATCAAAAGCAAATAAGCATATGGAAATGGCAGCAGTACAAGTAATGATACTATTATTAGTATCCATTACATTTTTATTATTACTTAGATATTATGAAAACCACAACAAATTCTCAACATCAGTAAAAGGCACCCCATTCAAGCCAGTAAAGATAAAAAACAGAATAGTGAGACTTATTTTTACAATAATTTGTTTGTCATCTATCATAATGATTATATTGCCAATACTTACAATTGTACTATTATCTTTCGTAAAACCAGGCACATGGATGATTGAAATATTCCCAAAAGAATTTAGCTTGGATAACTATGTTAAAATTTTTACAAAAAAAAGAACATTTTTACCTTTTAAAAATAGTATTCACATGTCTATTATGGCCTCTTTGTTTGGGCTAGTTATCGCTGTGCCTTGCTCTTATATTATAGTAAAAACTAACAACAAGTCCAAAATTGCAATAGAAATACTATCTATGTTACCTTGGGCTATGCCTGCAAGTACTATAGCCATCAATCTTATAAATACTTTTAATAAGCCTAATATATTTGCATTTCAAAATGTATTAATAGGTGGATATATGATTTTGCCACTAGCCTATTCAATCAGTTTGTTCCCGCTTATTGTTAGAAGTACCAATGTGGCATTGTCTAGTTTAAGTGATAATCTAGAAGAAGCTTCAAGAAGTTTAGGTGCTACTTGGTGGCATACATTTATGCATGTAACTATTCCTATCATAACTCCTGGAATACTATCAGGTACCATACTAGGCTTTATAAGAAGTATAGGAGAATACGGTATTTCTGCATTTTTATACGGAGTATCTAATAAGCCTATATCCATTGCTATGGTCAATGCCTTATATGATTTTGACATAGGATTATCTATGGCCTATGGAGTCTTAGTTGTCATATTAAGCAGCATATTGACTATGATTATTATGAAAATAGAAGATTCAAATTTTTAGAAATAAAACAAATAGAAAAAGGTGGCAAACAAAACGTCCCCTTGCCACCCTTTTCTTTATATAAAATCTTTTGTTGTTTTTACGATATTTTCTACGGTTAAACCATATTTTTCGAGTACATCATCGGCTGTTCCTGACTCACCAAAGGTATCATTGATTCCTATTCTCTTTAGTGGCACTGGATAGTTTTCTGAAAGTACTTCTGCTACGGCACTACCCAATCCTCCAATGATACTATGTTCTTCTGCCGTGATTATTTTCTTTGTTTCTTTTGCTGCCTTAATGATGATATCACTGTCTATAGGTTTTATGGTTGACATATTTATAACTCTTATGGATTTGCCTTCTTTTTCTAGCATTTCACTCGCTTCCAATGCTTTTGAAACCATAATACCTGTAGCTATGATAGTTGCATCAGAACCATCTTTTAATAGTACACCTTTTCCTATTTCAAAATTATAATTTTCATCAAATATTGTAGGTACTTTACTTCTTCCAAGTCTTATATATACTGGCCCTTTGTATTCAGCAGCTTTCATTATACATTTTTCTGCTTCTACTCCATCTGCTGGATTTAAAACTACCATGTTTGGAAGAGATCTCATAAGACTTATATCTTCAACAGATTGATGGGTTGCTCCATCTTCTCCAACTGTAAGCCCTGCATGAGTTGCAGCAATTTTTACATTTAATTTTGGATAGCATATAGAATTTCTAATTATTTCAAAAGCTCTTCCAGTGGCAAATACAGAAAAAGTGCTGGCAAAAGGAATTTTACCTGCTGTAGACAATCCTGCTGCTGTACCCATAAGATTTTGTTCTGCTATACCTATATTGAAAAATCTATCAGGATATTCTTTTTTAAACACAGCAGTCTTTGTAGAACCAGAAAGGTCTGCATCTAGTACTACTACGTCTTTATTCATACTTCCCAATTTCTTTAGTGCTTCTCCATAGGCCTCTCTTGTAGCCATAGAATTAGTCATTCTTAACACCTCCCAATTCTTCAAGTGCTTGTTGTGCTTGTTCACTGCTTGGAGCTTTTCCATGCCATCCTGCTTGATTTTCCATAAAAGAAACTCCTTTTCCTTTAACTGTACTAGCTATTATCATAGTAGGTTTGCCTTTGGTGTTTTTAGCTTCTTCCAATGCAGCAAATATCTCTTCAAAATTGTGTCCATCTATTTTTATCACATGCCATCCAAAGGCTTTGAACTTTTCATCTATAGGTTCAATATTCATTACATCTTCATTTTTCCCATCAATTTGCAGACCATTGTGATCCATGAATACTGTTAAATTGTCTAGCTTATAGTGAGCTGCAGACATAGCTGCTTCCCATATGATACCTTCTTGGACTTCCCCATCTCCTACTAGAGCATATACTCTATAGTCTTTTTTATCAATTTTACCTGCCAATGCCATACCACTAGCTGCTGAAAGGCCTTGCCCCAATGAACCTGTAGTCATATCTACTCCTGGAGTTCCTTTCATATCTGGATGTCCTTGAAGCATTGAATTTATCTTTCTAAGACTGTTCAATTCTTCTCTTGGAAAATATCCTCTTTCTGCTAATACTGCATAAAGCACTGGTGCACCATGACCTTTTGACAATACAAATCTGTCTCTATCTTCCCAATGTGGGTTTTTAGGATCAATATCCATCTCTTTAAAATAAAGAGCAGTCAAAATTTCACAAGCTGAAAGGGACCCTCCTGGATGTCCTGATTGAGACTTTTCAAGCATTTTAATTATGTTAATTCTTAAGCTTTTTGCAATGGACTTTAATTCTTCATAATTTTTCACATTATCCCTCCTACTTTATTTTACTCTTTTAAAGCCTTCACCTATTACTTCATACATTTCAGTCACCATGACAAAAGCATTTTCATCTACCATAGTGACTATATCTTTTACTTTTGCAAACTGTGATCTATTTACAACACAAAGAAGTACATCTTTATCTTCTTTTGTGTACATACCTTTTCCTTTAAATAGTGTAACTCCTCTATTTAAATCTTCCACAAGAACCTTGCTCATTTCTTCTGGTTTCTCTGTAATTATTAAAAAGGCCTTTACATAACCTGCCCCTTCAAGAATCAAATCTACTATTTTAATAGCCGAATATAATGCTATGATTGAATAAAGAGAAGTTTCAATCCTTTTATCAGCAATACCGGCTATAATTACAACACATATGTCTATAGCCATCATAAAAGTTGATATGCTGAATCTTGGAATAACCTTGTTTAGTATTGCTCCAGCTAAATCAGTTCCTCCAGTAGTTCCACCAGATTTAAATACTATTCCTAATCCTACGCCCATAAGCACTCCACCAAATACAGATGATAACAACAAGTCCTTGGTGACTACTTCATAGGGAACAATCTTAAAGAAAAATGAAAGTGTCAATGTCGCAAAAAGAGTTTTCGCACCAAAAGCTTTCCCCAACATTTTAATTCCTATAATAAATAATGGTATATTTATAATCAAGTTTGTAATATATACTGGTATGCCAGTCCCTCTTTTGATTACAACCGCAAGACCAGTAACTCCTCCTGGAGCAATAGCATTGGGCTCTAAAAAAAAGTTTAGCGAAACAGCCATTAGAAAAACTCCTAGAGCAATTCCCACATAAGAAATAATTTCTTTATACCATTTTTCACTTGTTTTCATACACTTTCCCTCTTTCTAACTATTCCACTACGTTTTTGCCAAATATGATTTTTAACATGAATTTTGGAAGTACCATTTGTCTTTTTATCCTTGATGGTTCTTTTACAAGTCTGTAAAACCATTCTAATCCTAGCTTTTGATAAACTTCTGGAGCCCTTTTTACTTTTCCTGCAATTATATCCATGGTTCCTCCATTTCCTATGAGAACCTTGCAATTTAATTTATCTTTATATAAATCCATCCATTTTTCTTGTTTTGGAGCTCCAAATCCTACAAATAAAATATCTGGATTAGATGTATTTATCTTTTCAATAACTTCTATTTCTTCCTCATGACCAGGATAACCTATATGTGCACCCTTAAAATAACCATTGTTGTAACCTGCTATTTTTATATTTGGATATTTTTTTGATATATTTTCTCCTGCTTCTTTAGAAATTCCTTCTTTCCCACCTAGTAAAAATAGACTATATTCGTTCTCATTAGCTATTTCGAGCATTTTCATAGAAAGGTCAAACCCCGTAACTCTCCCTTTTAAGGGCTTCTTTTTTATCTTTGAAGCATATATAAGTCCTATACCATCTGGAATGATTAAATCTCCATTGTTTAATATCTCCTTTAAGTTTTCATCTTCCCTAGCTTCCATTATTATTTCAGTGTTTGGTGTATATATGGTCTTTGCCCCTTCTCTTTTGAGAAATTCATCTACTATATTTACAGCTTCATCTAAACTTACTTTATCAACTCTTGTACCAAATATCTTTATACTATCCATTTTTACCACCCTCTTCTACAAGGTTCAAGGCCATTTTTACATTTTCTAATGCTTTTTCTTTTAACTTTTCATCTTTTTTCATCAAATTTCTTCGTATATTGTCTTTATTTTTCCACACATTGTCAATGTCAGTGTACAATTCTACAAGCTCTATATCTTCAATATGACACATATATTCCATGTCTATAAACTTTAAAAAGCCCTCAATTTTAGGATCATATATTAACCCAATCATAGGAGTACCTTGAGTAGCGGCATATATCAATGAATGAAGTCTCATAGCAATTATAAGTTCCATTTTTTTTATGATACCCATTATATCTTCTACGCTATACATTTCTTTGAGTAAATAACAGTTTCCCCTATTTACATTTTCTTTTATTTTCATGCTTATATCTAAATCTTCTGGATAGTGCATAGGAATAAGCAACACATTCACATCATAGCTGCCTAAAATATAGTCTATAGTTTTAGCTATAGTAGAGACCAATTCATCGTTGTTCTTCCACTGTCTAACTGATATTCCAATCATAGGCCTTTCTAAAGGTATATTCTCTATTTCAAATATTTCTGATATTCTCTCTTCAGTAGATGGAATTAGTGTGAATACAGGATCTGCAGTGACATGAATATTGGTATTTTTAACTCCCAATTGCTCTAGAAATTTTTTAGAATCTTCATCTCTTAGGGTAATTAAATCTACTTTGTTTAAAATTCTTTTGGTTAAAAATCTATTAAATTTTTTATTTATAGGCCCGATTCCATTGGCATATACCATTACTGGCTTTTTATGCCTCTTTGCCAAATTCATAAGCAATAAATAATAGAGTATAGATCTAGTGCTAGTCACATCTTGTAGTAAACTTCCTCCACCACTTATGAATAGATCACAGCTTTTTATAGCTCTCCTAACTTCCCTCATTTTGAATCTATTTATGGCTTCGATCCCATATATTCTTTTTGTATGGGAAGGTTTGTTTGAGAGTGCTACAATTTCAACGTTCTCACTATTTTCTCTTAAATCCTTAACTATAGCTTTTAAAATAGCATCATCGCCGCTATTATCAAACCCGTAGTATCCAGAAATGAGTATTCTTTCTTTTGCTTCCATATATATTCTCCTTTTTAACCAATCTCCCTAAATTCTTCTGATATTCTCATAAGAACTAGTATGAAAGATACTAAGGTCCAAAAAGTAATTATTATCTTAGGTAAATAAAAAACACTTTCTACAGCTCCTTGAGCAAGTAGAGCACTTATACCTGAAATCACACCTGCTGAAATGATTTTAGTCCATCTATCTTGGCCTTTCACTAAAGTTTTTATAGAGTATTTATATAGTATAAATATAAATACTATAAGCACTATAAGCCCTGGAATACCCATTTCTGCCATAGTCTCAAGATAGGTATTGTGAGCATGATAAGCAGGCATTGTTCTAATATAGGATTCAAAAGTTTGCTTAAATGGAATATATCCAAATCCAACTCCGGCAATCTTGTGATCCTTTATGATATCTAATGTTATTTTCCAAATTTTTATTCTATAATTGTTAGATGAATCTGCAAAGTTTCCAATGCTCAATATTCTATTTACCACTGTTGGTGGCAGAAATTTCATGGCACCAAGTCCCAGTGGTATCAACAATAAAAGCAATCTTTTTTCTACAAGTAGAACAAATACTAGTATACCAAAGGCAAATCCAACCCAACCACCTCTGGAAAAAGTCAATACCAAAGTCCCCATTAAAAGAAGAGAAGTCAATAAGAAAATAAATTTCTTATGCATTTCTTTGGTCTCCCAAAAAAGAGCAATGGAAATAGGCGTAGTCATTATCAAATATTCAGCTAATATATTGGGATTCCCGAATACAGAAAAAACCCTTGTTGTAATCCCTGAATTGTTTGAGACATCTAACCATTTGTCTTCCATTTCCACCCCAACTTTATACTGGTACAATCCATACAATGAAACCAATACTGCTGTAAAGACCATAGTTGTAAGGAGTATATTCAGGTCCTCCTTATCCTTTATTGTATTGGTTATGACAAATACAAAACTCAAAGACACTAAATGAATAGCTAAATCTCTAAAACTTCCTTGAACATTTATAGATGTAATAGTGGAAATAATGATTGCAATGACAAAAAGTGCAATAGGCATATCTATAGAATTTTTAGTTAAAGGACTTATACTTCTAAAAGTTCCCCTATATATAAATGCCGCCAATACAAACAACATAAACACAAGATTTAAAATATCGGGCATATAAGGCATTATAAATACAGCCAAAAAAGCTCCTATTCTCACATCATGTAATGTTGCAACAACTACCAAAAATCCTACAAATGCAAATGCAAAATATTTTAAAGGAAGTTTAAAATAAATTAGTCCAAATACTATTCCTAGCAATATGGGAAGGATATACTGTCTTTGTTTTAATTTTTCTACCACCATCTTTCCCCTCCCTTGTCTATAGTGAATAAGCTTTTTAAAAATTTAAAAGAATTGCTTTCTTCTAAAAGCATCTTGTATCCACCTTCATATTTCAATCCAAATATACCTATCAATAGTACAAAAATAGATACATAAAATGATTTCCCTAAAAATTTTCCTCTAACAGCATTAAAGATAAATACTGTCAATCCAAAGAAAAGTGAAAAAACTGCAAATGTGTTTTGAACTTCAACTTCATCTCTAAACAATACAGTTGTACTACTATCTAAAATACTGCCGCCTTTTCCCTTATTGATGAGTTTTCTAATAGCTTCTACAAGCTTATATATTAAATCAATAAATTTGCAATATATTTTATAAAACAAAGTCTCTCCTGCCATCTTTCTATTTGAAGAAAATAGGCGTAAAAAATTTGAGCCTTTGCTTATATATTTAAATCCCTTGCCTATAGTACTCATTATTTTCTTAAAAAGGCTATGTTCATATCCTAATTGAATTGCAGACCAAATTTTTGCTAAAACTGTTACAGTAACACTACTATACATAATATCACTCCAATGCTACTCAATTTCCACACCTAATATAGTGCCAAATACTGCTACTCTCTTATTCTTTAGTCTAAATTGATGACCAATTCTAGTTTGTTCCCCACCTACTATTATAGCATCATTAGTTTCTATTCCATCTGCTTCAACTGTAAGGGTAGCAACATATTTTTCTGGAACATCAGCTAAAATCCATTTCCCATCACCTTCAACAGGTTCTTTATAACTGTCAACCTTTACATCTACTATTTCCCCAAAATAAGTTCCTTTGTCATAATGGTATAGAGGATCTCCAACTACAAGTCCATCAATAGTAGGTTTTCTTACTTCAGAAACTTCTACTGTAACTAAGGTTTTCTTAGGCTCTGATACCATTTCGGGTTTAGCATTTCTAACTCTTTTCACACCACCACTTATAAGCAATGCAAGTATTACTAAAACAATTAGATCAATAACATTTATTAGTCCAAATAATTTTCCTTTTTCATTTATTATCTTCATATTTTTACCTCCTGCTTTCCAATATTTTTTCATATATTTCAAAATGATCTAAAGCCATTTTTTGTGATGAAAAACCAGATTTTACGGTTTCATATAAATTTCCCCCTAAAGTCTCAATTCTATTTTTATCTTCTAGGAAAGAGTTGATACATCTAGAAAGACCATCTACATCTCCTACATTTATCAACCAGCCATTGTGCCCATTTTTAATTAAATCTCCTATTCCTCCAACATCTGTACTGATAATAGGTTTTTTAAGCCTTGCACCTTCAAGAATTACATAAGGAAAGCTTTCACTTACAGATGTAAGAACATTTATATCTATAGCATTGAAAAAAGAATATGGATCTTTCACATATCCTAGAAAATAGACATATTGACTGATACCAAGTTCTTCTACCATGGATATAAGTCTTTTTTCTTCATTTCCTTTTCCAGCAATTAAAAATATAACATCTTTTCTATCCTCAAGCACTTTATATGCAGCTTTTATGAAAGTGTCATGATCTTTAACCAAATCCAATCTAGCAACAATTCCTACTAGAGTCTTGTCTTTTCCATCAATACCATATCTTTTTAAAAATTCATCTTTCTCTACAAAATCTATTTTACTTTCCATGTCAATCCCATTGTAGGCAGTAAATATTTTGTGCTCATCAAATCCTCTATCAATAAGCATCCTTTTGAAATTTGAAGAAATAGCAATATAGTAATCAAATTTTTTGAGTGCTGTTGAATTAATTGCTGTATATACTATTTTTTTATAAGGATTATCTTTAAAATCTAATTTATAATCACTATGTACTGTAGTCACAAAAGGCTTGTTTACCTTGTTTCTAAGAAACATGGCAATAAAATTAGCCCTTGCCCCATGACAATGGATGATATCGTAATCTTCTTTTAATATTTCCTCTTTAAGACGAGATATAACGGACATATCATATCTTTTTTTCTGATTAAATACCTCAATATTTAAACCTGCTTCTTTTGCTTCTCTATAAAAAGCATCTTCTATAAAGCAAATGATCTTTACATCTGCATATTTTTTAAGACCTTTGACCAGTGAAATTACATGAGTTTTAGCTCCTCCAGTATCACCGCCGCTTATAAGATGAAGTACCTTCATTATATTATAGCTCTAAATATGAGCTTCCTCCTTTCAAATAGAATAAAAATAAGCATAGTCTATATTATATCACAATAATATCTATGGTCCTACACCATTTTATCTTCTTGCAAGCTCTTCAGTTATTACTTTATCTACCAACGTATTGTACTCATTTTTCAATTGACTATTTTGCCTATAGGCCATTAGCAAATTGTATTCACTACTTAACTGTTTGAACTGTTCTGGTTTAAATCCTCTTTCCAATATGACTTCCAGTGCCTTTCTTGCCTCTTCAACATCGGATTTGACAAATACCTCTGCACCATATCCTTCCCCAGCTATCAATTTTTTTCTCCTATTTAAAAGGGAAAATGCACTGAAGCCCATAGCCCATTGAGATGTAAATATTTTATATAGTTCTTCCTTTTCATTGTACAATTTTTCATCCATAATACATAAAGCATTAACCGTACTTGGAAGTATGGGACTATTGACTTCATACATATATATACTATCAAATTCACTATTCCATTTTTCTATTGCCTTTATTGCACTAATTGTAGTTTCAACATGATCCCTATGACCATCAACTATAAAAGGGGTATATATAATATCTGGTTTTTCTATTTCAAGTATTTGAACTATTTTCTCTATTAATTCTTCTTTTGATGAATTTACACTTCCATCAGGTTCATCCAAAAAATACAAATTGTAAATTCCTAATGTTTTCTTTAAACATTCCCCCTCATTTTTCCTTTCCAAAACTACTTCTTCTCTAGAAAGTTCTGAAGTACTACTCCCTCCATCAGAAATATATACAAGAACGATTTTATCTGATCTATTCTTGTGTCTTATAAGTGTTCCTCCAGCTCCTATGGTCTCATCATCTACATGAGGGGCAAATACTAAAACCTTATTTTCTCCTTTAAACATATCATCAACTAAATAATTGTCTTTTTTATCACTATTCTTATAATAAAAATAAGTATATATCCGATTTATCAAAATTAAAGGATATTTTAAAATTGCTTTTATAATTTTCTTTGCCATTTCAAAACCTCCTAATACGTATCTGCTTCAATAGGCATTAGATACCAATTCTCTTCTTTAAAAATATACTCATCAATACTAGAGTCGTCAGTCAAATTTTTTACTGCAAAAGGAATTCTACTTTTAGTTTTCATAAATCCTAATTTTTTCAAAGTCTCTTCACGATACATTCCATCAAGAATCCAACACAATACAAAATCTATTTTTATAGATTTAAAATACTCTTTTGCCCTCTCATAAAGAGCAATATAGCTATCTTCGTCTTCTCCAATTATATCCACAATACTTCCTATTTTCAATGGATACTTTCCACGTACAAGCTTTTCTTCGTCTTTAACTACAATGTATCCCTTCAATTCTCCATTTCTTGTAGCTGCAAAAGTCTTGTATGAAATATTGGGATGATTGCTAATCCTCCAATTCAAAAAAGAACTTTCTCTAGTAGTCATAGTACCATAATTTTCACTTACTCTACTCCACAATTCATCAAATCTATGGTCAAAGTTTTTGATTTCCTCGAATTCATATTTCTCATTACTCTTCACTTTTTTGCCTTTAAATAGCCATATGAAAAACTTTATAGGAGCAGTCAAAACAATAGATAATCCTTTACTTTTCAAAAAATGTGCAGCCAATCTATCTAGTCTATATACATCCATATATAGTGGAATATCACAAACCAATTTTCCACCTAGTTTTTCAAGTATTCCTTGCAATGCTTCTTTACTTGGAAAACCATATCTAAATTTGATTCCCATCTCTATACCTAAATCATAAGAGTAAAAAGCCAAATTTTCATAATATCCCATTCTTCTAAAGTCTTTGTGAACCATTGCATCTATTGACTGACCACCTAATATTTCTCTATCTCCTACTTGCATTTTTGATGGCATCAAAGTACATTGTCCTATTATTTTTCCATCTTCATCTGCTAATGCCATTGCAGTTTGTCCATAAGGGCTTTCTAGAAACTGCCAATGCCAATAATTTACTTTCCTATCTTTTTTAAAAACTTCATTAAAAAGATTTACAATTTGTTCTTCATCCCCAACTCTATAAGGTCTTATTTCAGCCAATTTTATCCCTTCTCTCCCCTAATAATTTATTTCATAATTTCCACGAATCATAAATATGGCGTGAGTTTCAGCATAAACTCCTCTTCCATCATCTCTTGGAACAATCAGCATATGATTTGCCGGCACTCTTTCTCCCATCTTTAAATCTTTTCCATCTGTAATATCTGAAAGTCCACCTAGTTCTCCTGCAATTGTAGTAGCCTTGCCACCACGAAGAATTATTTCCGTTCCAGCCTTTCCTACAATAGATTGTCCACTTTCTATTTCTACTACTACAAGAGTGGAACCGGATGAACTACTGTTTGCTGTCTTTTGGTCAACATAAGCTTTGATTTCTCTAACTTGTTTTTCTACGTAACTCAATGTAACTAATGGATCATCTTGTGAACCTGGTTCAGAAAAAGCTATAATCCCTATACTAAATATTATTGTCAAAATAATGATTGCTGATAATATAATATTTTTCTTCTTCATATAAATTCCTCCTTCATTAGATTATACTATAGATTTGTGACCTTTTAAATATCTAGCATGTATTTCCCAGGAAATTTCCCAAAAAAATAAGCATGTTATCCATGCTTATTAAAATTATTCGTTATAAATCTACAAGTCCAAGACTTATCTTTAGACATTCATCAACTTTGTCCATCATATCGTCATTAAACCTGCCAATTTTTTCTCGCAGCCTTTTTTTATCTATAGTTCTAATTTGTTCCAGTAAAACTACCGAATCTTTAGGTAGTCCATATTCAGGAGCATTTATTTCAACATGAGTAGGAAGTTTAGCCTTATTTATCTGAGAAGTAATAGCCGCAATGATAATAGTAGGACTATATTTGTTCCCTATGTCATTTTGTATGACAAGGACAGGTCTAACTCCACCTTGCTCCGAACCTATAACTGGACTCAAATCAGCATAAAAAATATCTCCTCTTTTAACTATCACACTTTTTCACACCCTGTAAGTTTTGCTTCATAAATATACAATTCTCTCATATCTTGTTCCATGCCCATTTCTGCAAGACTACTATTTATCTTGCTCATTTCCTTATAGCCAGTTTTCATTTTTTCGCATATATCTACTCTTTTCTTTTCTCTAATATATAATTTCATGGCTTCTCTCACTAACTCACTCCTGTTTTTTTTCTCACTAGAAACTATAAAATCAACTTCTTCTAACAAGCTATTAGGTAAACTTATCATGATCCTTTTGGTTTCAGCCATTAACAATTGCACCCCCAAGCCTTTTGAGATTCCCCCCACAACCAAACAAAAGATAAGCCTCCAAATGTGTTCTGAAAATATATTTAAAAAACAAAATTTATGACCCCAATATTTAATAGTACCAAATCAATTATATTTATTAACTATAATTGTGTCAACAATTCGAATATATTATACAAGTTTTTATTAGTCTAACAAATAATCTACAATTTTTACAATTTCTTTATCTTTTACGTAAACTCTAGGAACTCTTCTTCCAACCATGCACAATACTTCATAACTTATGGTACCTAATGTTTTAGCTACTTCGTCAATGTGAGGAGAACCAAAACTTCCATCTCCAAATAAAATTACTTCATCTCCTATATGAACATTTTCTACATCTGTCACATCAATCATAGACTGATCCATACATATTTTACCTACTACAGGTGCTCTTTGCCCTTTTATTGCCACTTCAGATTTTGAAGTTAAAAGTCTTGTAAATCCATCTGCATATCCTATAGGGATAGTAGCTATTTTACTTTCTCTTTCTGTAACAAATATTTGGCCATAACTGATTCCAGTTCCCTTTGGAACTACTTTAATATTTGATATTTCGGCTTTTAATGTCATGGCAGGTTTTAACTTTACTTTCTCTTTAATTACTTCGTCAGATGGGTAGAGACCATAAAGCATTATACCGCCCCTCACCATATTTAAATTGTATTCTGGCAAATCAATAATAGCAGCACTGTTTGAAGCATGTTTAATGGGAATGTTTAAGCCTTTATTTCCCAATTCTTTTATAGTCCATTGAAATTTTTCATATTGCTCTATTGTAAAAGTTTTATCTAATTCGTCTGCTTTTGCAAAATGAGTAAATATCCCTTCAACTTCAAGATTTGGAAGTTTAGCTATATTTACTATTTCTTCAATAGACTTTTCATCTGGCCTAAACCCTATTCTTCCCATGCCTGAATCAATTTTTATATGGACTTTAGCTTTTCTTTTTAATTTTACAGCTGCATCTGATAAGAATTTTGCACTTTCCATATTGTAAATAGTTTCAGTTATATCTTCTTCTACCGCTATATGATATTGTGAATTTTTGATATATCCTAATATAAGTATTGGTGCATTAATACCAGCTCTCCTCAACTCTATTGCTTCTCCTAATGTGGCTACCGCTAAATAGCAAGCCCCATTTTTAAGAAAAACTTTAGAAGTTTCAATGGAACCATGACCATATGCATTGGCTTTGACAACAGCCATGACTGATATATCCTCTCTGACAATTCTTCTCACTTCTCTCATATTGTGAGCTAAATTATCTAAATCTATTTCAGCCCATGCTGGTCGAATATCTTCTAAACCCTTCAATTTCAGTTTGCCCCCTTATATGTCAGTATCTAACAAGACATCATAATTGAACTGTTCATAAAAAATCTCAGTATTTACTTCCCCCTCTTTATTTAAAATTTCCAACTTATATGGAGTAAAATCTTTTTTATTTATCCAAGCTTTTTCACTCCATCTATACTTGTTTTGAGCTGGTATGTCAATACTAAATATTATGTACTCTTCCCTGCCTATTTTTTCTGTTTGAAATTCAGGTTCTTCTAAAAGACTTAAGTTCATGAAAAAGTTACCTATAAAAAAATCCTTGTTGAGTGAGTTTATGCTTTTCATAGAAATGGTTTGACTTATATTGGGATGTTTTAAAAAAATTTGAGAGCCATCATATATAATTATACACCCAAAACTTTCTTTTGGCTCAATAATTTCTAATTTAATTTTATCTGGTTTTATAAAAGTTTCTTTATATTTATATTTTGATTGTCCCTTGTTGCTCTTAACTACTATGGTTGATATACCTTCATAGTTTTTAAAATCTTTTAGGGTTTTGTTCATATCATCTAAAACAATTTCATCAGTTGGTCTATTGCAAGAAGTCATTAGTATGGAAACAACTAATACCAAACCAACCAATATTTTTTTCATTAAAATATCCCAACCTTTTTTAAAATACTTGAAGAGTTTTAATAGCCTGTGGAATATATTCTATTATATCTCTGGCAATTAAACCATATTCACCTTTTTCCATTTCTGCCAAATCTCCAGCTAATCCGTGACAATATACTCCTAAAATAGCTGAATTTAAAACTTCAATACCTTGGCCTATAAAGCTAGTTATCATACCTGTCAATACATCTCCACTTCCTGCCGTTGCCATTCCAGGATTTCCTGTACAATTCATGTAAATTTCTCCACTTTCTGTAGATACCAGTGTATTTGAACCTTTTAAAACTGTAATTATATTATACTTTTGAGAAGTTTCTTTGCAGTATTTTTCTCTATTTTTCTGTATTTCACCTGTATTTATGTCAACAAGCCTTGATAGTTCTCCTGGATGAGGTGTAATAATAGTATTTTTTCTATTCACAAGAATATTTGGATTTTGAGAAATGCAATTTAATCCATCTGCATCCAGTACAATTGGTTTTTCCGTTCCTTTAAGTATTTCTTCCACTACTCTATTCGTTTCAAAATTCACTCCCAAACCAGGTCCTAATCCAACTGCATCTAAATTCTCAATGATTCCCATCAATTCTTCTATGGATTCTAGCGAAAAATAGCCTTTCTCACAATCTTCAACAGGTACAACTATAGCTTCTGTAAGTTTTATGGATACAATAGAAGCTAAGGATTTAGGAACTATGGTGTAAACAAGTCCACTTCCACTTCTTAAAGCTGCTTGACTGGCTAGACAAGGTGCCCCTGTCATACCAGAACTTCCTGCAATTATTCCTATTCTTCCATAAGTTCCTTTATGACTATTTTTTTCTCTTTTAGGAAGTAATGCTTTTATTTTTTCGTCACATTTAAAATGAATTTTCCCTTCTCCAACAGCTACAGCTACAGCATATTCTTTTTCGTGACTTATAGATAAATGTATATTTTCTATCCCTTTTTTCTTCATAAGTTCCAAAGCCTTTCCATTAAAGTTCACAATTGGCTTGTCAAATTCATCATGGTCAATTTCTATTTCCTTTAAACCTACCTTTCCTATACCTGTCCCAAATACTTTGCTTACTGCCTCTTTCGAGGCAAACATTCCTCCGATTGTCCTATGATTTTCATTTTTATATCTTATATATTCAATTTCTTTAGTTGTAAAAACCTTATTTAAAAAGCCTTCTTTGCTCTTATTTAAAATTTTTTCTATTCTTTCTACTTGAACAATATCTACTCCTATACCTTGAATCATATGCTCTTTCCCTTCTATTTAAAAATGTCTAGAATTCCTTTGTCTAAGGAAATTCCAAATAGTCTTGCCATCACTTGTACAAATTGTACCAAAAAATAAATAAGCCCTATAAAAAATATAGCTACAAAAAACAATTTTATTCCTGTATCCAATTTTTCACTTATTTCAGTATTTTTCTTTTTTAAGATTTTATTATATATAATTGATGAAAAAAAATTAAAAAATATTTCTAACACTCCAATTACAAGAAGTACTAGAAAAAATATCTTGATTTTCATATATTCTCCTTTCTAATCTAGTATTTGCTTGTCTAACTTCTCCATTTCTTTGCTCCCAAGCATTCCATGTAAAAAAGTATATGTACCACTTACCCATTCTTCATAATCATGTTTTTCATTTATAAGTTCTTTTAATCTTTCTTTAAGTTCTTCAAGTTCTTCTGTAGTTTCTTCTAGCTTCTTTTCCTTTATTTTTAATTCCCTATAACCATATTTGACTGTAGCCTTCAAAAGTTCATAATTTGCTTCTCTTATTTGTTTGGGTATGGTTTCCAACTGAAAAGTTAAATCATCTAATTTATCATTTATTTCGTATATTTTCCCACTATATTCATCTAGTAGAGATACCGATTCTACTTTTTCCTCATTGTTTACAGCATCGGATATTCCCAATATCATCTTCATACATTTCAATTTTTCTTTTTGCAAACTAGAAATTTCATTTTCAATTTTTTTTTGTTCTTTTAAAAGCTCTTCCAATTCTTCTTTATGATTTATTATATATTTATCATCTACATCAGAAAATAATTTTATCCAATTTTCGTCTTCTATTAATATGGGAATTTTATTTTTAAGAATTATATTCTCATCTAAATCTATATCTTTTGAAAACATTTTTCCAACCTCCCTTATTTAGATTATACTATATTTTATAATCTATTTTAAATAAGATTTTAGGGCTATTTGTTTGAATTTGTTCTAATATTGAAATAATGCTCTTTATCTCCAATATAGAAATAATTCATCTGTTGATATATAATATTTGATGACTCTAAATTTTACTTCAAAGGATGATTATATGAAAAGAGAATATTATTCTTTTAGAGATAAATTAGTTAATTATAATATAAATGTTAATATTGTAAATGGGATTTTAGCTACTATAGCATTAAATTTAGTCAATCCTTATTTTGCAAAGTTTGCTGAGAGATTGGGTGCTACAGACTATGAAATTGCTTACTTAACCAGCTTGCCTCATTTCGTAAGTATATTTGCATTTATTCCTGGAGCTATTCTCATAGAAAGCTATAAAGATAAGAAAAAAATTACTGGCTCCATCATGACTATTCATAAACTTTTTTATATACTATTGGCCTGTGTCCCATTTTTTAAAGGCGTAAACCAAGCCACTTTATTTGTAATGCTAATAGGACTTATGAATTTGCCTGGTTCCATTGGGACTATGGGTTTTCAATCCAGTATAGGGGATATATTTTTTCCTGAAGACAGAGGAAGGGCCATGGGCCTTAGAAATAGGTATGCTACCATATTTGGCATGATGGTTACCTTTTTATCTGGAGAACTCCTCACAAGAGTTCCTAAAACAAATGAAGATGCTATTCATTTGTATCAAATATTTTTTGCCATAGCATTTCTTGTATCTATGGGAGAAGTTGTATCCTACTTTAAATTTAGAGGAATGAAGAAAAAGAAAAGCAAAGATAAGCATTATATAGACTGTCTAAAGGAAACTTTGAAAAACATACCAAAAGAAAAAGATTTTATTCTTTTTTCTCTTTGCTCTATTTTCTTTCACATAGGATGGATGGGCGCTCAGCCACTATTTAGCATATATTCTATAAAGGTTCTGAAAGCCAATGAAATTTGGCTTAGTGCCCTTTCCATAGCCAGCAGTATTTCATCTATTATAGCATATACAAAATGGGCAAAATTTGCTGACAAAAAAGGAAATAGTCTAGCTTTAAGTATTGCCATAATGGGTATGGGAATAACTCCTATATTGTATGCACTATCCAATTCTATAAAACAATTAGTAATATTCAATGTAATTGTAGGCATTTCTGTAGCAGGCACTAATTTGATACTTTTTAATATATTGTTAGAAGTAACACCAAAGAAAAATAGGACTATATATATAGCCGTGTACAATACTTTTATAGCCATAATATCTGCCATAGCTCCAATACTTGGCATTGCAATAAAAGATGCAACCAGTATAAAAGTTGCATTAGTGATTATAGGAATCTTGAGATTTATAGCAAGTATATTCTTCTTCATGAGGGACAAGCACAACAAGAAAAATTCTTATGCATAACACAATGACACAAGAGGATGGTTTGGTCTGAACCCCGGCCTTATCTTTAACATATAATATTGTAGATATTGTTGGGAGGCTAGAAAATGATAAATGAAGATATTTTAAATATTTTGTCTACATCTATTTTCCAAAAAATAATTGACAATGACTTCATAAAAATAGAGCAGCTGAACGCTGCTATAAATTTATTGATAAAAATGAATATACCTTTTAGTTTATCTTTCGATCAAGCCACAAGAAGTGAAGAAAAATCAGCCACCCTAACTATAACACTTAATCCTTCTACAAGTATAAGTTTCACTATAAATTTTGAAGAAGGGATACATTGCTATTAGTCTTCTTCAAATAGTATGGAAATTCTCATGGCATGTTGAGCCTCTACCGTTCTTGTATTAAAAAATAAATCTTTTAAATATTTATTTGGAGCCATAAGATATTCTTCTCCATATTTTTTATAATCTCTTGTTTCTGCCAGTACACGTTGTTTTAAAGCATCTTCATAGTCAGAAATAACTATTGGTTCTATTGGTCCTGGCATATAATATCTTCCTGTTATCATATAATAGGTTCTTTGAAAATTTTCTGCATGCATTGCTTCATCTTGGCTAAATCCAAGAATTATTTCTTTTGAAAAATCTGTTGGAGCTAGTTTAGCCAACTCTTTATAATAAGCACTATCTTGAAGTTCATCTTGAATATACTCTTCAAGCCTTTTTACAAGCCCAATATAATATCCATAGTCATAATATCCATAATCCATAAAAAATCACCTCCTAAGTTATCTAATATATAATATTCAAATAATCTTAAGAGGTTCTTATAAACACAAGGGGACGGTTCTCCTGTGTTAATTAACACAGGAGAACCGTCCCCTTGTGTGCCTCTTTTATCTCTGACCGTATTTATTTAAATAAAAGTCTCTCATGAAATCCACATCACTTTGAGAAAGAGAAACTGCTCCACCAAGTATTTGAGCATATATTGTAGCTTCTGCTGTCTTTTCTAGTATCAAAGAAATCTTCAATGCTTCTTTTAAATCTCTACCTGCTGACAATGCTCCATGATTAGCTAAAATAACTGCATTTCTGTCCCCTAAGGCTTTCACTGCATTGTGAGCAAGTTCTATTCCTCCTGGAAGAGCATATTCACTTACTTTCACATCTCCGCCTACTATTTGAACTAAATCTTCTGCAGTTCCTGGTATTCCTTTTCTAGCTATAGCAAAAGCTGTGCAAAAAGTACTATGAGTGTGAACAACAGCTCCCACATCACTTCTATTTTTGTACACTTCCAAATGTAGATTGTACTCAATAGAAGGTTTTCTATTTCCATCTACCAATTCTCCATCCATATTAAGTACTACTATATCTTCTGGTTCCAGTGAATAATAGTCCATTCCGCTTGGAGTGATAGCTATCAGATTGTCATCTATTCTTCTGCTTATATTTCCCCAAGTTCCTACAACTAAATTAGTTTTAGCCATGTCTATTCCAGTATTTATAACTTCTCTTCTCTCTTTTTCATATTTAACTGTCATTTCAAACCTCCTACAATTTTATAAGGGAATTTTTACATGTACAATGATCTTGATCTAAATTTTTCATAAATGCACTTATGAACAATTTAGTCACTATCTCTTTTTTTCCTTTCATAGCTCCTTGTATATCATGAATGGTTGTTCCACTAGGCTCTACTCCTGTACACCAATTGCTTATGATTCCTACAGCTGCATAGCACATTCCCAATTCCTTTGCAAGTATCACTTCTGGAACATTGGTCATTCCAACTACATCTCCGCCAAGGATTTTATACATATTTATTTCACTTGCAGTTTCAAATCTAGGTCCTTCGGTGCATACATAAGTCCCTTCGCCTTTTATCTCAACATTTTCTCTATTGGCAACTCTATAAAAAACTTCTCTTAAATTTTCACAATAGGGATTTGTCATATCTGTATGAATGACTCCCTTCTCCCCACCTTCATAAAATGTAATAGGTCTTGCCTTTGTAAAATCCATGAAGTCCGTTATGACAACTATATCTCCTGGAGTATATTTTTCATTCATAGAGCCTACTGCTACTGTTGCATAAATATATTTTACTCCAATATTTTTTAGTGCCATCATATTGGCTCTATAATTGATTAAATGCGGAGGAACTGAATGACCTTTGCCATGACGAGGTAGAAAAGCTATTTCTTCTCCATCTATTTTCACTAATTCAATTTCTACTTCTCCATATTCAGTAGAAACCTTTTTTGTGTAGCTTTCCTCTCCTACATCATAAACTCCAGTTCCGCCAATTATAGCTTTTTCCATCATCTCACCTTCCCTCAAAGTTTTAAATTATCTATTGACTAAACTATGAGCAGCTTTTTCTGCATTGTACATTACTTTTTCTATATCAATAGTCTTTAATTCATATTTCTCCATTAAAACTTTGCCATCTACTATTACTGTTTCTACATCTGAAGCTTGACAAGAATATGCAAGAGCTGAAACTACATTGTGTCTTGGATAAAGATGAGGTTTATTCATATCAACAAGAATCAAATCAGCTTTTTTCCCAACCTCTATAGATCCAATTTCATCTTCCCAATTAAGAGCCTTAGCTCCATTTGATGTAGCCATTTCTATAGCTGTAATAGCTGGTATAGATACAGCACTTTCATTTACAGCTTTGTTTATGACAGCTGCCAAATTCATTTCTTCAAACATATTCAAATTGTTGTTGCTTGAAGAACCATCAGTACCCAATGCTACATTGACTCCTCTATTTATCATCTTTTCTACAGGAGCAAAACCACTAGCAAGTTTTAAATTGCTACCTGGATTGTTTACAACACTTACACCATTTGCACTTAGTATTTCAATATCCTCATCAGATACATGAACACAATGAGCAGCCAAAGTTGGAATTTCAAATAGTCCCAAATCATATACATGTTTTATTGGCGATTTTTTGTATTGTTCAAAGCTATCTTCAACTTCTTTTTTAGTTTCAGAAAGATGAATATGTATTCCTGCTCCTAGTTCTTTGGCTAAATCTATGATTTTTTCTAAATAAGCTGGGCTACAAGTATATGGTGCATGAGGTGCAACCATGACCTTTATTCTTCCATCAGCTTTTCCGTTCCAATTTTTATATAGATTTTTTGTATAATCCAATTTTTCTTTATTGAGTGCTTCGCTTTCTTCTTCTATAGTTCCTCTTGAAAGTACCCCTCTAATTCCTGTTTCTTCCGCTGCCTTTCCCACTTCCTCCATGAAAAAATACATATCTGAAAAACAAGTAATTCCAGATTGAATCATCTCAGCAATACTAAGCATTGCTCCCCAATATACATCTTCTTCTGTAAGATTTGCCTCTACTGGCCATATCTTTTGTGTAAGCCACTCATAAAGAGGTACATCATCTGCATAATTTCTCAAAAGAGACATGGATATATGAGTATGAGCATTTACAAGGCCAGGCATAGCTACTTTATTTTTTCCATCTATAACCCTATCAACTTTTAACTCTTCCTTAAGTTCTCCTATATATTGAATTTTATCTCCTTCTATATAAATATTTGTATCTTCAATTGGCTCTTTTTTAGCTCCCATTGGCAATAAAGTTACATTTTTAATTAAAATACTCATAAAAAAACCTCCTTTTTTGTTCTTAAATTTAGTATACCATAATATGTCTTTGTTTGAAAACAAAAAGAGAAGCTAATGCTCCTCTATCAATAACTCTCCACTGTATATATCTTTTGATTTGTATATTCCATAGCTTGTTATAAGTCTTGAAGTCATATCTATAGCTATTATTATCCATAGTGCCAATATATCCTTTTTGAAATAATAAGCCATGAGTAGTGAAAATGGAATTCTAATACACCAAAGTCCTATTCCTGCTACAATCATAGGAACTTTGGTATATCCTGCACCCCTCAATGCTCCATTTAGTACCCCAGCAATATTTTGAGGAATTTGAGCAAATCCCATGATAAATAAATACTGGATTCCTATTTTTATAACTTCCTCATCCTTTGTCAAAATCCTCATGATTTGTCTTGGGAAAAAGATAAGGGCTCCACCTGTAAATATAGTTATTATAAAAGTTCCTATAGTCAGTTGTTTTAGATATTTTTTGCCCATTTCTCTGTTTCCAGAACCTAAGGACTGACCTATAAAAGTAGTGGCAGCTACGCCAAATCCTGCCGCTGGCATATAGGAAATAGACTCTGCCTGAAGTCCAAGTTGATAAGCAGCAAAAGCCACTTCTCCATAGGAAAGAATGACTTTAGTGATAATAATAGCTGCCAATTGCCAAAATATAGACTCAAGTGATGTTGGCATTCCAACTTTATATATAGAAAACACTTCTTTTCTATCTAATTTAAAAGAATTTGTTCCAAGGGAATTGGAAAGAACCCCATCCTTGCTATATAAAACCCAAAGTCCAAGAATAGCTGCAATAGCCTGTGATAATACAGTAGCAAGAGCAGCCCCTTGAATTCCCATAGGTTTTAATCCGAAATGTCCAAATATAAAGGTATAGCCAAATAATACATTTAGAAAATTCATTATCAATGCAATTTTCATAGGAGTTTTAGCATTTCCCATTCCTTGAAGTATTCCAGCCACGATTAGAACTATAGTCAAAAATGGAAGCCCCCAGGAAACTGTTCTTAAATGAATTGTACCATTTTGGAGCAAAGAAGGACTTGGATTAAAAATTTTTAAAAAATAAGATGCATTCCAAAAAAGTATCTGCTGGAGAACAAGAACCAGTATAACTGATGACATAATAGTTTGTTGAGCTACTTTCCTCAATTTTTCATTGTCATTGGCTCCATAAGCTTGAGCTACAAATACTGAAGCTCCAGTAGCTATTCCCTTAAAAAGAGCCCATACTATTTGGGTGATTCTATTGCTTATTCCAAGAGAACCTATAGCTATAGCATCTATTCTTCCTATCATAGCCATGGAGATAAACCCTGCCATCATCTGCAAAATATTTTCCGCAGTCACTGGTAGAATCATTGAAAGTATCTTTTTTCTTATTATCTTATTTTCATTTTTATCTATTTCCATTTTCAACAGCAATTCTCCTCACACATATATTCAGAGATATTATAATATATTTCGTCCCCCTAAACAAGTATTAAGTCAAAAATAATACTGCTCTCAACACATCAAAATAATCTATAGTTTTTATGACTATGGTCTTGGGTGAAGTTTGCACTGCTCCTGGATAAAACGAATTTCTAAAAGCCATGGTATGAGCTGTATATCTAATTTCAAGTTCAAATTCATCAGGTAATTCTATCTTGCACTTATTTAAATCTCCCTTTAGTGCCTTTTCTACTCCTTCTTTGATGAGTTTTGTAGCTAATTCTGGATGAATACTTACAGTTGAATCTCCAATTCCTTCATTTACTGCTACTGTAACTATATTCTCATTTAAATTATTTACTTCTTCGCAAAGTCCCTTGTCTCCACTTAAAAATGCAACAGGAATTCCTAAATAAGCTGCTATATAGGAATGCAATAAAAACTCGCTACAAATAGTTCCATTCAATTTTATATAGTCAATAGTAGAACTGTTCATAGTATGGGCAAGAGGATTAAAATTTGAGCTAGCACAAGAATGATATCCTGTGTACATCAATGCATCAAAGGATTCATCCAATTCTTGAACCATTGAAAATGGATGTCCACTCCAACCCCTTATGAGCTTTACATTTTCAGGCAATTTTGCTGGATTTATATTTCTTCCTGACTCATGGGCATCTTTGACCCAAATTTCTTCTGCTCCTGCCTTTAAGGCTCCCCTGCAAGCAGCTTCTACTTCTCTTGTCATCTGCTGTGCAAAATACTCATAGTCTTGTTTGCTCTTTGTTGTCTCATCCCAATGGGTAATACCGGTAGTGCCCTCAATATCTGCACTCAAAAAAACTTTCATATTTCCGCCTCCTTTATATAAACAAAATAGTTATAAATATATTCAATATTTTATAAAACAATTATATCATTTAATTTATCCTTACAACATCTTTACTTGTATTTTTAAAAAAATTTTTACTCATTAAATTTTCTAAAAATGGGAAAACTCTAATGTTATACGCACTTGCATATATTAATTTAATGAAGTATACTAGTAAAAACATTCTAAATATAGGGGTGATCTCTCAATGAAAATTCAAGAACTATTTGATCTTGGCAAAAATTTTAGTGACTTGGAAATTGTTTCTGGAAATG
Organism: Sporanaerobacter acetigenes DSM 13106; assembly: GCF_900130025.1. Taxonomy (NCBI): domain Bacteria; kingdom Bacillati; phylum Bacillota; class Tissierellia; order Tissierellales; family Sporanaerobacteraceae; genus Sporanaerobacter; species Sporanaerobacter acetigenes. Next base: position 52,989 of record NZ_FQXR01000010.1, read on the forward strand.
AATATTTAAATAACAGCATTAAAAATATTAGAATAATGGATATTCCTTATGAGAACTCCCAATTTAAAAAAGGGGATTTTGTTATAGTTTCTCCTGATATTATTGTTAAGGAAAAGATAAATCTTGTCACTATTTTAAATGTACTCAAAGAACAAAAAATTGGTTTATTGGGATTTGTATCTAACAATAGCATAAGTGATGAAATTATTAAACACTTCCAACAAATAATTAAACTCTATGAAGTCAATTTCCCAGTCATTAAAATACCAGCAAACAACACTTATGAGGATATCATCTCTACTCTTAAATATACAAAAGACATAAATAGTTTCTTAGTCAATCAATTTAAGAATAATCTTATTAGTTTAAAAAACACGAATTATTTCTCTACAAACAACATTCTTAATATACTCACACATTATATAAATGGTCTTGTACTGCTATTATCAACCAATGGAGAAATAATTGATTTTGCCGATGCCAATCCTTTGGATGAAGAGAAAAAAATACTTACAGATACTATGTCGACTTTAATCAAAGACAATGAATCAAACACTTTATCTACCCTTAATCCAATTGTATATAATGGTAGTGATGAAATCTATACAATATATCCATTAGAAACTTATGATAGAGATTTAGGATATCTTTGCATAGTGGAAGAAATTGACAAGATAAGTGACAGTGAATACAATATCAAAATTTCCAATGAAGCTATACCTTTTATAATTATATCTTTGATGACTTATCATGAAAAGGAGCTTATATACAACAAGTCCAAAGAAGAATTTGTAAGAGGTATATTGTACGGATTGTATTCTGATAAAAATATTGTTGAAAAAGAAGCCAAATTTTTCAATATAGAATATAATTTAAAAAGATTTGTATGGATAATCAACATAAGACCTTTAAAAATAAGGCATTCAGATCCATTGGAATCAGAAAAAATACCTGCAAATATTATAAATGAAACTTTAAATATTGCCAAAGCTAGTTTTTATGATGACCATGCTATAACAAATACTTCCTCTATTGTATTTATAAGAATAAAACATGATATTCCCAATGAAAAACTACTTCAAAAATACAATACTCTTTTAAATACATTGGAATTTCAAATGCCTGAATATAAATTTTCTATCGGATTAAGTAGGGCTTATGATACCTTAGATGATTTGAATTTAGCCTATGAAGATGTAATTTTTAGTTTGAAAATAGGTGCTAAAATATTTAAAAATGGGAAAAGTATTTATGCTTATGATGATTTGATAATATATCATCTTTTATATAAATATCCTAGCAATCCTATACTTGAAAGACTATATAACAATGGAATAGGAAAAATATATGCATATGATAGAGAAAACAACACTCAATTATTTGAAACCGTTCAAGTACTGATTAAACACAATTGCAATTTTTCTGAAACATCTGACAAACTATTCATCCATAGAAACACATTATATCAAAGGCTTAAAAAAGTTGAAGAAATTACAGGTTTGGATATGGATAGTTCTGAAACCAGACTTGTATTCCATTTAGGACTTAAAATACATGACCTTTTTTCATTAAATTTAAAATAATATATTGCATAAGATAAAAAAATAGGCTTTCTTTGTTGTTGAATTTTCTCAACGAAAGCCTATTTTGTCCCTATCTTTAAAACAATGGTCCTACTTGATCCCATGGGCTAAGTATTGTTGGAGCTTTATTTTTGTATAATAGAAGCATTTATATTATAAAATTTATGCAATAGAATCTGCATCTGAATCCATACTTTGTTCCTTCAAAAATCTGTAATAATATCCCTTCTTTTCTACCAATTCTTCAAAGTTCCATTTTTCCACTGCTTTTCCTTTATGTATTACATATATGACATCTGCATCTTTTATTGAGGATAACCTGTGAGCTATTTCTATGACTGTTTTATCTTTTAAAAATTCTTTCATGTTTTCGGATATTTCTTTCTGAGATATGTTGTCTAAGGCTGAGGTTGCTTCATCAAATATTATTATTTTTGAATTACTCAATATGGCTCTTACTATGGCTATTCTTTGTTTTTGTCCTCCTGACAGTTTTACTCCTCTTTCTCCTACTATTGTGTCAAATCCTTGGGGAAGATTTAAGATGAAATCATAGATCCCCGCTTTTTTACATAAATCTTCTACATAGTTCCTATCTTTATTTTTTTCTAAGGTTAAATTGTTTATGATTGTATCGTCGAATAATAAAAGATCTTGGGTTACTATTGAGATCTCTTTTCTTATACTTTTCAAATTGTATTCTTTTAATGGTATTCCGTCTATTATTATGTTCCCTTCGTCTGTATCCCAAGGTCTGTACAAAAGTTCGATTATTGTTGTTTTCCCACATCCACTTGCTCCTACCAATGCTGTCGCTTTTCCGTTTTCAAATTTTAAATTTATCTTATCCAAGATTTTATTGCCTTTATTATAAGAAAAGCTGACTTCGTTGAATGAGATATTTCCTTTGAAGGCATCGGTACATCTTTTACCTTTATTGTCTTGTTTTATGGTTATTGGTTCGTCCATTATATTAAATACTCGGTTAATTGAGACTGAAGTTCTCTGTATTTTGGTGTTTGCGTTTATTATTTCCATGCAAGGTCCTATGAACATTCCTACATATTGCTGAAATGCAATGAGTTCACCGAAGGTCATCTCTTTGTTTATTATTTTATATCCCCCGTATCCATAGATTAATATTGTTATTAAGCTGCCCAGAAATCTTCCCCATGAGGAATTGCAGGAAATTATGACGTCAAGTTTTACGAATTTTTTTATGATGCTTTTTTCTTTGTGTATATAGTTTTTAAAGAATTTAAATACGGATTTTGTTATTACTACGTTCATTATGTTCGATATGTATTCTTCTATTATGTTTGATATGTTTCCTGCTTTGTTTCTTATTTCACTTATTCTTTCCGATATGATCTTGTTGAATTTAAATTGGCTGAACATCAGAATGAATTGAAGTAATACAACTAAAATCAGCAGGCTCGATTCCATTTTTATTAGAAAGAATAAAGCCATGACGGCTGTGAAAATGTCTATTATTAATGAGAATAATACGTCGACTCCGAAGCTTTCTATGGTGTATATGTCGTTTTCTATGGTGCTGAGTATATTCCCAGTTTTTATGTTTGTAAAATAATTTCCCGATAGTTTTGATATATGTTTTAGGATATTCATCTTCAAATTGATTGAGACTTTTTTCTGCATCTTGGAATACATATACTGCAGTATTATATTGAGCATGGCTGTTATGAGGCTTATTAAACCGTATAATATTGCAAGTTTTATCAATAATTTAATATTGCTCCCCTTTATGGCATCGTCAAGGATTCTCTTTATCAGCTGAGGCTGAAAAAGACCCAATACAGATATGGAGAGCATTATGATAAAGTATATAAGCATAATGCCTTTACTGTTTTTTAACAATATTTTTAAAAACCTTTTTATGTTTTTCCTTTCGTTCATTTTTTCATCTCCATCATTATCTATGTTAATGGAAATTATATATTATCTTTTTGATATGATAAGGTCTTTGCTACAAGATTCGTTAGGGTTTCTATTGATACGAAATCATATCTTGATATATTAGGATAATCAAATTTAATATTAAATTCTCCTTCCAGTTTCTTTAACACTTCAAAGCAGTTATCATATGTTAATCCGATCTTTCTGCTGAAAAGGCTGTATTCATATATACCATCAGATTCATCTAATTTTAGTGCTTCTTTTACGGCATCCGCTGTCTTTAAAAGAATGGGACTATTTTTGTCATATAAATTTTTCTTAAAGTCGGGGTACCTTTTGCTTGCTTCCAAATCCTTTTCTGTCCAGTTGTTTCTACAAGCCATCCTTTCGAGTTTGTCATTTAATGATTCAAATGTCATTTCCGGTTCTTCCGATAACATACGGGCAATCTTTCCCGTAAGTTTTCCCGCTGCCTGACTGTTGCATTTTCCGAACAGAGCATAAGAATTTCCTGGTTTGCAGTTCATATACGGGTTATTGTCCATGATGCACTGAATATCTTTATCTTTGTTGTACCAGAAAGAGTTCTCATCTTCCAATATAAAACCCTTAACACCTATAACATTGTCAAAGGAAGCAGGATAGCTTTTCTCAAATCCGTTTGCAAGGGAACATACAATTATCTTGCCTTTTTCTTTCAACTTCCTGCATATTCCGTACAGATCTTCCACTTCTTCATTTTCTATAACCGACAAGCTCAAATTTATAAGCCTGAAATCCTTATCCAAGAAATACTTTAAGGCTTCTTCTAATATCTGTATGTTTGTCCTTCCCATTTCATCAAGGACTTTCACCGCAAATATTTTCACATCCTTGAATTCTCTCTTTATAACGGAGGCACAGGAAGTCCCATGGCCGTTTTCATCTTCATAATTATCATCTACCGTTATATATTCATCATCACAGCTAAAAGACATTCCTCCTATTATATTATCTTTCAGATATTCGTGATTTTTATCAACTCCCGTATCCATCAGTACTGCCTTTACTTTATTTTTCATATGTACCACCTTTGCTCACTATAAAACATCTATTGAATTTTTCCGTCTACTATAGAAATCACTCTCTCTGCTTTCTTAGCTATACTGGTATTGTGGGTTATAACTATCAGCGTTTGATTGAATTCCTTGCTGGACATTTCAAGAAGCTCCATTACTTCTTCAGTAGTTTTTGTATCCAAATTTCCCGTAGGTTCGTCTGCAAGTATTATACTTGGCTTTGCTGCCAATGCCCTTCCTATAGCTACTCTCTGCTGCTGCCCTCCTGAAAGCTGATTTGGAAAATGTTCTCGTCTTTCAGTGAGTCCCAAAAAATTTATCAGTTTATCTATATATTCTTTATCAGGTATTTTTTTATCAAGTCTTATTGGCAGCTCTATATTTTCTCTTACTTTTAATACAGGTATTAAATTATACTGCTGAAATACAAACCCTATATTTGTTCTCCTGTATTTAGCCAGCATGTCCTCCGAAAATTTATATATATCATCACCGTTTATTTCAACGGTACCTTTCGTTGGTCTGTCAAGGCCTCCCAGAAGATGAAGAAGCGTCGATTTCCCGCTTCCGCTGGGTCCTATTATTGCTACAAACTCTCCTTTATCTACTCTCATATTTATATTCTTCAATGCATATACTCTATTTTCATCTTCTCCGTAAATCTTATTTAAGTTTACAGTTTTTAATATAGGCATAAATTAAATCCCCTTTCATTATTTTTCTATTTTATAATACTTACAGGTTCAACTTATTTATAATTTTTCTTATTTTTTAAAAATTTTTATTCATTATTTCTTATCATATCAACTACTGCTGTTTTTCTTATATTCATAGATGATAAATATGTTGTTAAAATTGTTATTATAAAGTTTACAACGATAATAAAGAGATATTCCCTCCATTGTATCTTAAAAATAGGATTTATATATATAGTTAGATATTTCTTATATAAGATATACTGAACTAGCACTCCGAATATAATTACCGCCATGCTTGATATGGCTCCGTATAGGGAACCTTCCATTAAAAACATCTCCTTAAGGCTTTTGTCCGTAGTGCCGATAGCTCTCAGCATCCCAAATTCCTTCATTCGAGATGCGATATTGTATTTAATGTTGTTTGCTATATTAAATACTCCCATAATAAACAGCACCATTACAATTGCATTCATAAATCTCTGCTTATTTTTATTCAATATATTAAAGTTTTCTATTTCTTTATCCAAATCTCTTAGAATTACTCCCGGCTTCTTCTCAATTACCGATTTAATTTTGTTGTTCAAAACATTGTGATTTATTCCTCTTTCTTTGTTTACGCTTACAATTTTATACTGAGTTATTCCGGTATCCTTTTTAAATATATCCGAAGATAAGACAACATCAACACTGTTATCCGTAGTATAATAATTATCATAATCCAGAAGATTGTTTACCACCGCTCCCACAGTATACTCCTTATACTCATAGCTTTCATCATTATAATTGACTTTCCATCCCTCTTCCGTATTTGTCCCCTTGGTTGAAAAAGCAATTCTTACTTTATCTCCTATTTTAAAGTTTGCAACATAAGGATTTTTATTTTCCGTATTGACAGGATTAGGTATCCTTATAACGGCAATATTTTCTTTTTTCATCTTGTCAATATCGATTTCTCCTTTTACCAAGTATTTTCTCAGTTTGTCAAGGGATTCATCGTCATAGCCGTACATATTATTTTTTAAAATATATTCTTCCGATCTGTCCGCTGCCTTTAAATTCTTGACTAACATCCCGTTCATTATATCTTTTGTATAAGGCTTGCTGTTTACGTCTTCAAAATACATTGGCTCCGATATATGTTCTCTGCTTGTCATCAGCCTCGAATACATTACCTGTATGGCGGATAAATCCTTCACTCCCTTCAAAAATTTTATTTCTTCTAATTCATCGCTGCTCAATCCGTCCGTTTTTTTTGCACCGGGTACAAAATTTATCTTATAGTCCGAATTGTATCCCATCATATCTGATATGTTGTCTGCCTGCCCTTTTTCCATAAAACTTAAGTAACTTGCGTTTATAAACAATACTCCCGCAATACTTATTGATAAAACAATCATCAGAAAGCTCCTGCCGTTGGAAAGAATATTCCTTATAGTTATGATTGAATATACTGACAAATTATTCCTTGATGCTGCCTTTTTATAGGTTTCCTTCTTGTGATTTTTTCCCTTGCCTAAATTTTTCCTTATAGCTTCTATAGGTGATATCTTTGATATGGTCATACATACTGCCACAGTAATCAGAAGTATAACCGATACTATAATAAATACAGGTATAATGAAAGCTTCCTTTGGTATAACAAGCTTCCCTATAGTAACGGCTCCTTCTGTGAATACATTTCCGACTAAACCGCTTAATAACTCTGATCCGATTAGTCCCAACAAATAACCTATTGGAATGCTTATGGCACTTAAAACGACTAGTTCACATAATGTTATTCCGACCACCTGCTTCCTGCTGCTCCCTACGGCTAATAAAATTCCATATTCCGATATCCTCTCAAGGATGGATATGCTGTATATCCCGTATATAACTATGAAAGAAACTGCCAACACTATAAAAAATGAAAAAACAGTATTTTTATCAATATTATATAAATTTTTGTAAGCCTCTATTAATTCCCTGTTTTTTATTATGTTATCGCTCTTCATATTTAGTTTCTTGGACAGTAAGGCTGTTGATTTGTCTATACTGTTCTCATCCTTAAAAGTCACCATGCCCACATTCGTATTTCCCTCAAAATTATGAGCCAGAGGCAAAAATACTTGAAGTGTCATTGTCCTTTTAAATTCAGACCTGTCTCTTAATATACCAACTAATTTATATGTCCTTTCTTCATTTCTGTCTTTCAGTTTGAGTCTTACACTACTGCCTACCTTGAGTTCTTCTCCAAGTACGTCTAAAACCCACTCTTCGGCGGCAATTTCATTATCATTTTTCGGATATCTCCCTTCTTTGATAAATGAATTCTCATTAAAAGAACTTCCTAATTTTATGTATTCTGTATTTGCTCTTATAACATATAAATAAAAATCATCACTTAAGGCAACTGAATCATAGTATCCTGCAAATCCTCTGTCTTTTATCGACTTGTCTTTTTTAATTTTTTCTATCCGGATATTGTCTAAATTTTTAAAAACAGTATTATAGCTCCCCATCTCGTATTTTACACGGTCAACATCTGCCTGATTGGCACTTTTATTTAATATTGTGATACTTACAATAATGGCAACACTCAAAATCATGCCAATCAAAATAGAAAAAGTCCTTTTTTTATAATACCTTATATATTTTAACGATAATTTAAACATATAATATACCTCCTTATTGACAAAATACAAATTAAGTTAATGTACTTACATAACTTGGTGCTTCACCTTGCTTATGACAATCATCTTGACAGTCTTGACCTCTTTGGTAAACAACACTTTGTCCTGGTTTAGTACAATTATCTTGTGCAATAATATCGACTAATTTTTTATCATTAATTTTTTTAATCTTCAGCATATTCTCCCCTCCTTCCCGATTTGATTTATTTATTCCGGTAATTACAGCAAATTATTATTGCCGGAATTAATCCTTAAAAACATAGTTTATATACATTTATTTAAACTATATTTAAGATTTTCAACTGCACAATGTATTGCCGGAGGAGTAAAATAATCACCTGTAGTCAGCTTATTTACTATTCTGCATCTTGAGCCGTCACAATAATTATATATACTGCAGCCTCTGCATGCACATTCTCTTTCACATTCTGATTCATATATTATTTTATTTCTTCTATCTTCATCTAAACCAGAAAAAATATTTCCCATTTTAAACCCTTTCCTGCCGGCAGAAGCAATACATGGATATAAATCTCCGTTTGAATATATATTTATGCTTTTATTCCCCATATTACATTTTCCTTTATTAATATATTGAGGTTTTTCTAATAATGATATATGAACATTTGATGTTCCCCTTGCCTTTATATATTCTCTCAACTTAATTATTGTTATTTTCAAACATTCCACATCATCCTCATCCCAATTAATATCATAATTATTGCTGGCCGGTACAATATATTTAAAGCCTTCATCAATTAAAAACTTAATATCATCATAAAGATTATAAACAGTATTTGAATCATAGGTCATTCTAATTCTAATGTTACCTATTTCTCTTTCTAAAATTTCAGCATTTTTTAAAACTTTTTCAAAACTGCTATTGCCATCTTTAAAAGGCCTCATAGTATCCTGCGTTTTTTTGTTCCCATCTAAACTAACCGTTAAGTCGTATATTTCGTTCTTTAAAAATAAAATTATATCTTTATCTAATATCGTACCATTTGTAGTTATCGCAAATTTAAAATTTTTATCTTTCTTTCTATAATTTATTTTTTTTACTATATCTTCTATTAAATTAAACTCAATTAATGGTTCTCCTCCATGAAATCTTACCATAAGATAATCATTCACGTTATCTTTATATTTACCGAAATTTTCAAATATAAATTCAATCGACTTATCAATAATTAGTTTTGGCATAGAAAAATTACTTTTTTCATCACCTACATAACAATACTTGCAATTCATATTACATTTATTTGTTATCCATAACGTTATTGACATAAATATTCACCCCACACTCTTTTAAATAAAATTGGTTTTAATTTATCACACCTATTAGAAAAATTTCTAATATTTTTAATATCTACCAAGCTTCCCGGACAAGTCCAACAAAATATATTAACTTTACAATCTCGGCATTCCGAAAATCTTTTATAAATAACATCCTCTAACAAATCATAATTTTTGGTAAATAATTTATCGGCAAAATCATTCGAACATAAGTTCCCTAATAACATATTTTCGTTCATAAAACTAGGGCAAGGATAAACATCCCCATTATATCTTACGATAACTTCTTCACTCCCTGCACTGCATGTACATATATTAATCGAACCGCTATAATCGTCGGAAAGATACTTTTTAGATATAAAAAATTTTCCTCCACTATCATCTAAAAAATACCCATCATTATATTTTCCTCTACCTATAGGTGAGAATCTCCTTAGCACAGGATGAGTCCCCAAACTTTTGTTTAATTCAATAAACTTTTCTTCCATGTCCTCATTTTTATCACCTACAACCATCGACAAAGTTATATTATTATAGTTCACCTTTTTCAATTTTTCTATATTCTTTATAACTTTTTTAAATACACCCTTACCCCTAATTTGTGAACAGCTTTTTTCATCAATACCGTCGATACTAATATCTATTTTATCAACATTTTCTACTAAAAAGTTTATATTTTCATCATCGATTAATGTTGCATTAGTTGCTAATATTATTTCCCCGCTATACTTATTTCTTAAATATATTAATAATTCTATAAAATCTTTTCTAATCATGGGTTCTCCCCCACTCAACATTATTGAATCAGGGTTCCAAGGTAGTACCCTATCAAAAAGAGTTTTTATCTGTACTGTTGAGAGTTCATATCTATGATTAATATCCGCATCTACACAACAATGGATACATTTCAAATTACATCTATTAGTCAGTTCAAAACTGATGGATTTAATATTCTTAGATTTAAAAGTATTATTAACAAGCTTTTTATTAAAAAGTCTGTTATAGACTTCTGTCATAAACTTTTTATCTTCATCATTTACTATGCAGTTATTTAATTCATTAATATTTAATTCATTAATATTTAATTTATTATTTACGGCATATTTAAATATATCATATACTTCCTTCGACACCCTAATCCATTGTCCATTTTTTCTATTATATATTACAACTTTATTATCACATTCAATAGTGCGTGTATAATTACTAAAAGCAATCTTTGGAAGGTTCATTCTGTACACCCCATTTTAAAAATAATTCTTTAGGTTCACTTATAAAAATGATCACCCATTATTTATTCACAGTCTGTTTATTACCCAAAACTATATTATTCTTTTTACTATTATGTCTGAATTGTAATGCAGCTAAAATATTGTTAATGTATTTATTTTACAATGTCATTAAATCATATATTTCATATTTTATCAAGTATATATATAATATATTTTATAATTTAACAATGCATTGAAAATTGACATACTTTATTTTTATGTTTATAATGAAATTGAAAATAATTTTAATATTAATTTTATAAAAGGAGAGTTTTCAATGCCAAAACAAAATAATCGTTTTGAATTAACTGAGAGAGAATTAGATATCTTGAATATTTTATGGTCTGCCGAAAAACCGTTACTGGCCTCTGACATCCCCAAAATAGATAGTTCCATAAGTATAAATACAGCTCAAGCTGTTTTAAGAAATCTACTGAAAAAAAAGCTTATTGAGGTTTCTGATATTGTTTATAGCGGAACCGTTCTTTCACGCAGATATAAACCAACTATAAGTTCACATGATTTTTTTCTTAAACAATTTGTCAGACAGTTTCAAAATTTAAATAAAGGTATTTCCACACCCACTATTGTTGCTACCTTATTGGAACACGAAAAAAACGAGGAAGCTATTATAGAAGAGCTTGAAAAAATGCTTGAAGAAAGAAAAAAGCTTTTGAAAGAAGGAAATTAAAATGTCTTTCTCTTTTACTGCTTTTTTAACTATTCTTTTTTTTAGTAGTATATCGATTATTTTAATGTACTTCTTTTTACAAAATAATAAACTGATCAAAGGACTTGGAATTGGCACCTTATCTTTTTGCATCTTTGTTATTGTTATCAGGCTGCTAATTCCTTTTGAATTTTCTTTTGAAAATAATTTAGTTTGTAAGCGGCTTTTCCCAAAAATTATTTTTTTCTTTAAAACACCAATATTAAAACTAAACGGTCATAATATTTGTCCTCTACACATTATGGGTTTAATTTGGTTAATGGGATCAATCATCCAATTGAGTAGAGCAATAATCATTTATGAAAATTTTACAAAAGTGATAAATAAATTTCCTGCGGTAAAAAATTCAGAGATTCAAGGTGCTTTGCGGAAAGTACTTCAAAACTACAGCAAGCCGATGAGTTTTAAGATTATACAAGCCAACCTTATCTCTACTCCTATGGTACTGGGTATGCGAAAACCATGGATTGTTATTCCTCAAATAGAACTTTCGGAAAACGAATGGTACTACATTTTTAGTCACGAGGTAGCCCACTACTACCATGGCGATTTATTGATTAAAGTAATTGTTGAACTTTTATGTATCATATATTGGTGGAATCCTTATATATATCTGCTAAGGGGACAAGTATCCAAAGTACTCGAAATACATACGGATCTCACTGCCACAAAATCAATGGGTGAATCGAAACGAATTGAATATCTGGAATGTCTTCTAAAAATAGCAAAATATCATCCTAGTACACGTGTAAATAAAGTAGCACTAAACTTTGACAGCGAAAACGTTTCTACTCTTTCTCAGCGATTCCATATAGTTTTACAAAATTCTAATCAAAAAGAAAAATTCAAATTGAAGAATGTCTTTTTTATGGTTATGCCGGTATTATTGTTGGTTGTTTTATCTTTTTGTTTTGTATTTGAACCTTATTCTATATCTCCGAAAGATGCTTCCGATACAGTTGAACTTACAAAGGAAAATTCATATTTAGTTAAAAATCAAGACAATACTTATGATCTTTACGTCAATAATAAATTCTTTGGTACTGCCAATAATATTAAAAATTTGCCTGCAGACTTACCCATATATAAAAATATAAAGGAGGTGCGAAAGGATGAAAAAAAGTAATAGAAAAATATCTATCTGTTAATGTTATTCAGATTACAGAAAACGTACAATCCGATCAATCAATAACTCCATTTTCCGATGTCATTGGCTGGAGATATAAAACAGTAAACGGAAAAGTATACAAGCGTCAATATAATTATTCAAAAGAAAGATGGATTGGTGAATGGGAACCTTGCTAATCAAGTAAAGTAATTATTTATTTACCGTTTGTTATATATAGAAAGAAAGATAGAATTAAAATAATAAATTTAACATAGAAGAAGATTTGCCGACGCACTGAAAGCATTGCCTAAAGATTCAACTCTGGTGAGAACTAATGCCAAAGAAGGCATTGAATTTTGCAACAAACTATTTAAATTCAAAAAAGAATTCAAATTTGAAAAAATGCCTAATATAGATCTAAATAATCTTCTACCTTGGTCAAATTCAATTCCATAAGAATGTAAAGTTCCTAGCAAAAAATAGTATAATATATAGCCTCCATCTTTAATAGGTGGAGGCTATTTGACGCTTACGTTATTTTATCCATTTCAATTATTTACAGGCTCCAACGAAAGCCTATTTTGTCCCTATCTTTAAAACAATGGTCCTACTTGATCCCATGGGCTAAGTATTGTTGGAGCTTTTTCATATTGTTTAAGTATTTCTTTGCTCAAATGTTTTTTGTTTATGATGACTTTAAACACATATTCATCAAACCATTCATCACTCATAATATAAAAGCCTTTCTTTCCTTCTGCCTCACCCCAGCTATTTTGTATCTTCCATCTGTTTGGCTTTCCATCAACAATATTAACACCTGTGAATGTCATGACATGTGTTAAACTTGTTCCTCTATACATAAGTCTTTCTTCTTTTGTCATATTGAATTTGGTATTTAGTACCGTTTCATAATTATATAAATTTGTATCAAGTATTCCCAATTCTCTATGAGACATCTTCCCTACATCACATCCAAATACAACTTGTTCTCCATCTTTTATTTGAGCAATAGCAGCTTGTCTTAAAACTTCAATATCAAGATTTAAATACTTGATCGGTTCATCATCTACTACACTCCCAAGATATTTTAATGAATAGGTATTCCCAAAAGGTTTGTCTTCTGTTGGAAAATTTATGATGCTTATATAATCAATCGGTTTAACTTTAGAATACTTGTGATAGAATTCCAATGGAGTTATATCTTGATCCCTGTGAAACACCCCATCTAAATCCCAGTATTCAAAATCAAATGTCTTTGGAGGTTCTCCAAGAAAATGACATATAATATTGTACATATCTAGAAGAATGGATTCTTTTTGCTCTTCAATTTCTTCCATTGATTTTCCATCTCTATTCATATCTCTAAGTTCTTTTGCACCTTGTCTTAACTTTTCATTTACTATTTCATTGATAATTTTTGAATCTGTGCCACTTTGAGTCTCAGGCATTGCATATAATGGTACCACACCGTACTTTTCTATAAGCTTGGCAAACATATCCCATTGACCACAATCACTTTGAGGATCCTTTAGTAAACCTGCTACTTCATGGTCAGATAATTTTCTGTCCATGGTCTCTATGATATTTTCTAAAAATAGATTTGATTTTTCTAGCTTATCCCAAAAATATGTATAGTTTTGAGATAATTCAAAATCTACTTCCCTCATCCTTAAACTATGAGAAATACTGTATCTTACTGCATTCAAAGCTGCAAACATCCAACACCTTGCAGTTTTTTTCTGTGCTGTAACTCTTCCGACTTCTATTTCATGAGAAAAATCAAAATGCATACTTCTTATAGAATCATTATTTAAACTAACCTCTACAAGTCCATTTCTCATAACTGCGTCTGAATAAACCTTGTTGTTTTTATCAGCTCTATAATGCTCTGAACAACTATTGATGATATCCATAGTTATAGGTTTTTTCTTCATACTTATCCCCTCCACAACTCATTTATACCAATTCTTCCAAAAGTTTTGACATAACTATTCTCGGTAGCAAAACTGGTTTTCCCGTTATTTCCTTAACTTTTTTCTTCATCTCCAAAGAATACCCCATACAATCCAGCACTATTAAAGACAATTCCTCATTTTTAAAATCTAAGGCTTCTTTTTCTATATTGTCAAAGAAATCTTTATAGGGAGAAACAGCTCTTACAAAAATATCATTCCCTCCTTCTCTCCAATATTCAATTGTCTGATCTATTTGAGAACTATCCGGAACAATGACACCAATCTTTCCACTTGATACATCTTTAACTATTGAATGCAACAGTGAAAAAGGTTCTAAAAGAAGTCCTTTATGTTCAAATTCAGGAAACTTTCCCGTACACAATAAGAATATAGTGTTTATTCCCTCTTTTTCAATATTATTTATGCATTCTTGAATAAGATTTGGTACTAATTCTTCTTTCATTTCTATTTGTCTTCCATCTCTCATTCGACTAACTAGTACATTGTCACCTTTATTTGGTCTAAGCATATTTTCTGCTTCTTCATAGGTGTAGGAGTCAAGAATACCATATTCCACAATTTCAATATCATCCCTCATAAGTTTTAATATTTCTGGAACTAAGTCAACCCTGGGAGATTGACCTATAGTTATAGTTGCCACTCTTTCCATATACTCATCTCCTATAAGCAACTTCACCATTAACTATAGTGAAGCATGTTTTAGTTCTAGCTTTAAAAGGATCTCCATCAAACACAGCAATATCTGCATCTTTTCCTATTTCAATACTCCCTACCCTATTATCTATACCCAGTGCCTTTGCAGGATTTATAGTTATTGATTTAAGTGCATTCTCAAAGCTCATCCCATCCTTAATTGCTATAGCTGCGCATATGGGTAAAAAATCCAAAGGAATATCTGGATGATTTGTGATAAGACAAGTATTGAATCCTTTGTTAGAAAAAATAGTTGGAGAACTAGAATTTCTATTTTTTATTTCAAAATTTGATTTATCAGTTAGATATGGTCCTAGCATCAAAGGAATACTTTTATCTATTTGGTCTTCAATTAAATAAGCTTCTGTACAATAAGTTAGTATCAAATCAAAATCAAATTCTTCTTTCAATCTCAGTGCAGTTTGTATATCCTGAGCCTTATGAGCACATATCTCTACCTTTGTATCCTTTGTAAATATAGACTTAACACTTTCATATTTCTCATTAAAAGTATTCCTATCTACATCCTCATTTTTAGTTTCTTCATAGTATTTCTTAGCTCCGTTTAGAAAACTTCTTATCATATATGTGATAGCCATTCTAGATCTAGGCATCTCTACCCTTACATCATCAAGCCTTTTGACAAATTCTCCAATAGATATATTTAAAGTAGAAGAAGATTTCACCAGTCTATCTTCCAATGTTTGGCCATAGGTTTTTATCACACATGATTTACCTCCTATGACATTGGATTCTCCTGGCGCAACAGATACTGTTGTGACACCTGCTTTAACTCCAGCTTCAAAGACACAATCTCTAATATTTATTCCATCTTCTGCTAGAAGTTCAGGGCTTAAAGTGTTATTTGCTTCCTCCATATCATTTCCTACACTTCCCACTCCGCCTTCAATTATACCTGCATGACAATGTCCATCAATAAAACCAGGAACAACAATATGATTTCTCACATCTAAAACTAATGCATCTTCTTCTCGTATAGAACTATTTATATCAATAATTTTGCCTTCATCTATCAATATATCACCATAAATAACTTGGCTATCTGCCATTGTAAATATTTTTCCATTTTTAAGTAGTAACATTTTTAATCCCCCAATCAATCCAAATCTTTATATACAATGTTACCATTAATAATTGTTAAAAGTACCTTTGTAGTAGTTTCCAAAGGTTCCCCATTAAATACTACCAAATCCGCATCCTTTTCCTCTTCAATACTGCCAACTCTATCGTCTATATTTAACGCTTTGGCGGGATTTATTGTAAGAGCTTTTAGACCATCTATCATATCAAGTCCGTATCTAGACAATAAACCTGCATATAAAGGCAAAAACTTACAATTCATAAAAGGATGATCTGATATAAGGGATATTAAAACTCCCTTGTCATTGAAAACTCTTGGAGCTTCTGCACTAGCATCTCTGGTTTCTACTTTGGTAGCAAAGGAAAACAGTGGTCCCAACATAACTGGAACATTTTTCTCCTTTATATATTCTACTGCCAAATATCCTTCTGTACAGTGATCTAATGTATAATCAATTTGAAACTCTTCTGCAATTCTTATAGCCATCATTATATCATCTAATCTATGAACATGTATCTTTAAAGGCATCTCCCCATTGAATACAGGTAAAAAAGCTTCCAGCTCCTCATCATATTCATGGTTCAACCCATTTTTTTCTTCCTCATAGTATTTTTCTGCTTTATTTAGCATTTCTTTTATGAGAAATGCAGTAGCCATTCTACTGCTTGGAGATTTTCTTTGAGCTGAGTAGACATTTTTAGGATTTTCACCAAGAGCAAGTTTCATGGCAGCAGGACTTTTTATAATCATATCTTCAACACTAGTACCATAAGTCTTGATAATAGCTGCTTGTCCTCCTATAGCATTCCCACTTCCAGGACATATCATAACTGTTGTTATGCCTGATGAATAAGCTTCTTTGAAAGCTTCATCATAAGGATTCAAACCATCTATAGCTCTTAGAACTGGCGTCAAAGGCTTTACACATTCGTTTGCATCATTTCCACTATCATTCAATGTCCACATTCCTATGTGGCTATGAGCATCTATAAATCCAGGACATACTATGTTTTCTTTTACATCAACAACATGGGTATCTAAATTATCTACAATTATATTTTTCTTAACACTTTTTATCTTGCTGCCTTCTACTAGAATATCACTTAGAAAAAACTGACCCTTTAGAGAATCGAAAATATTGCAGTTTTTTAATAAAAGCATTTTTAACACCTCTTTTGAAATCCATTATTAAATAAGATCTAAAATCATACCAGTATATACTTTAGCAGAACTTATCAAATCCTTTACATCTACCGTTTCATTGTATGAATGAATTCCTTCTGTATTGGCAGGACCATATTGTATAGTTGGAATACCTTTGCATCTAAAATATCTGGCATCGCTAGAAGCCCATTGATACGTTGCAGTTATATCCATATTCAATACATCTTTCGCATTGGCTTTAACTGATTTAACCAATGGACTTTTTATAGAAACATAATTGGGTTCAGATCTCCAACTATAAGTATATGTGATTCCTCCGCCCAAATCTTCTATTATTTTATCAACTCTATCTAATATCTCACTTGAGTTTATACCTATAGGTATCCTAATATCAACACAAGCTTCTGCATGATCTGCAACCATATTGGTCTTTGTACCACCGTGAATTTCACCTATATTTACCGTTATATGATCCAATATATTTTCTACATTTGAAGCTTTTAAACATTCTTTGGCTACTCTTTTAGATTCCAACATGACTTCCTTGACTTCACCTTCATACTCACCATGAAGTTCTGTCAATTTCTGAATTTCATCTAATACATTCATGAGTTTACTTATAGCATTTTCTCCTACATAAGGTGACAAGCTTCCATGTGCTGAAACTCCTGTTGCATCTAATTTCAACCACAGAGCACCTTTTTGTCCAACTTCACAATTGTCATATCCTGTTGGCTCTGCAACTACACAATAGTCCCCATCAACAATTCCTTCTTCTACTAACCATTTTGTTCCCATGTCTCCGCTTATCTCTTCGTCAGGAACAATAGTTAGTATCAATTGTCCATTTAAGGATATGTTCTTTTCTTTAAGAAGCCCCATGACAAATAATATGCACGCCAGTCCACCCTTCATGTCAGAAGTTCCTCTTCCTAAAATTTTCCCATCTCTTATTTCTCCAGAAAACGGATCAAAATTCCACTTGTTTAAATCCCCAACTGGTACAACATCCGAATGTCCATTAAACAAAAGCTTGGTTCCTTCTTCTTTTCCATAATTAGCTATTATATTTGGTTTGTTCTCCTTTGGTCTTAAAACCTTATAAGAAATACCTTTGCTTTTTAAATAATCACAAATAAATGAAGTTATATCCTCCATGTTTCCTGGAGGATTTTCTGTAGGAATTGCTATGAGTTGACTACACAATTTCAACAGTTCTTCATTTTTTTCATCTATAGCTCTCCATAATTCATTTTTCAATTCATTATCTGTCATTTTGTCCTCTCTCCTTTACATTGATGTCCAACCATCTTTATATATATGACAGGCAACCTTATGGTTCTTTTCAATTTCTATTAATTCTGGTGACACTTCCTTGCAGATATCCTTGACAAAAGGACATCTGTTGTGAAATTGACAACCTGAAGGTGGATTTAATGGACTTGGTACTTCACCTTTCAACATTATTCTATCAACTTTTACAGTTGGATCTTCTGTAGGTATTGCAGAAAAAAGTGCTTGTGTATAAGGATGAAGTGGTCTTTTATATATCCCATTGGAATCTCCCAATTCTACCATTTTCCCAAGATACATTACTGCAATATCATCACTTAAATACTTAACTACATTTAGACTGTGAGAAATAAAAAGATATGTCAATCCAAATTTCTCTTGTAGCTGTTTAAAAAGATTTAGTACTTGAGCCTGTATAGATACATCCAATGCTGATGTAGGCTCATCACACACCAATAGTTCAGGATTTAAAGTTAGTGCTCTTGCTATATTTATTCTTTGTCTTTGTCCTCCACTAAATTCATGAGGATATCTATTCATATGATAATAGCTAAGACCTACTGTTTCTAGCAATTCTCTTGCTTTTTCAAGTCTTTCTTTAGGAGTTCCTATATTGTGTATATATAAAGGCTCTTGAACTGCATAGCTAATTCTCTTTTTAGGATCCAATGATGAATATGGGTCTTGGAAAATCATTTGCACATTTCTACGAAATTCTTTCATTTCTTTTGCATTGTAAGAGTTTATATCCCTACCTTGATATTTAATACTGCCTGATGTTGCTTTTGAAAGCCCCATGACAGCCTTGCCAATAGTTGATTTCCCGCAGCCTGATTCACCAATTAGCCCTAATGTTTTCCCCTTTTCTATTGAAAAAGTTACATCATTTACAGCCTTTAAATAAGTTTTTTCTCCAAACAATTTCCCACTGTTTATAGGGAAATACTTTTTCAAATTTTTTACTTCTAGTATAGGACTATTCACTATATCTCACTCCTTCTCGTAAGAGCTTCTTCCTTTGTTTGGAAATGACAAGCAACAAAGTGATTTGGCTCTAATTCTATAAGTGGTGGCTGCTTTTTACTACATATATCTTTTGCATAAGGACATCTACCAGCAAAATTGCATCCTATTCCTGTATTTCTCAAATCAGGAGGATTTCCTTCTATAGTATTTAAAGGTTCATTTTTTTCACTGCTCCTCTTTGGTATGGAATCCAAAAGTCCCCATGTATATGGATGTCTAGGATTTTTATATAAATTTATTGTATCTGTATATTCAACAGTTTTTCCAGCATACATAACCATGACATAATCAGCCATTTCCCATATTACTCCTAAATCATGGGTAATTATAAGAATAGATGTGTTTAGCTCTTTTTGTAAATCTTTCATAAGTTCCAGCACTTGAGCCTGAATCGTCACATCCAGCGCAGTTGTAGGTTCATCAGCTATCAAAAGCTTTGGATTACACGCAATTGCCATAGCTATCATAGCACGTTGTCTCATTCCACCTGAGAACTCAAAAGGATAATTTTTATATCTTGACTCCGCATCTGGTATTCCAACAGTTTCTAAAGCCTTTATAGCAAGGGTCTTCGCATCACCCTTTGACATCTTTCTATGGACAAGTATTGCTTCACTTATCTGCTGCCCTATTGTAAATACTGGGTTCAAAGCTGTCATTGGGTCTTGGAAAATCATAGCTATATCTTTTCCTCTTAAATCCAGCAACTCTTTCTGTGACAATCCCAATACATCTTTCCCATCAAATATTATATCCCCGCCTACTATTTTCCCAGGAGGTGAAGGTACAAGTCTCATGATAGAAGAGGCAGTGACACTTTTCCCAGAACCAGATTCTCCAACTATCCCCAATGTCTCTCCTTTGTCTAAAGAAAAACTTACTCCATCTACCGATTTCACTACTCCTGAGGATGTATAAAAATATGTTTGTAAATTATTGACTTCTAATAATCTTTCACTCATTTTTTTCACCACCATTTTGTATTATTTATAACTATTTGTTCATCTTTGGATCTAATGCATCCCTTACACCATCACCAAAAAGGTTAAAGCCAATAACCGTAATGAGTATGGCCAAACCAGAAAATGTTGCAATATGAGGGGATGTCAACAAATAATCTTTTCCTGACTTTAGAATATTTCCCCAAGATGCAGTTGGTGGTTGAATTCCTAATCCCAAAAAGCTAAGTCCTGCCTCTGAAATAATAGTTCCAGCTATATTCAAAGTAGCATATACAATTACAGGAGAAGCAATATTAGGTAGTATATGATCTTTTATTATCTTAAAGCTAGAAGCACCTAATGCTCTAACTGCTTGGCAATAGTCTTCCTCTTTAACAATTAGAACCTGTCCTCTTACTATTCTTGCATAATATGGTATATTGGCAATACCTATAGCAAATATTACATTATTCACGCCACTACCAAGTACAGTCATAAGTATTATGGCTAAAAGTGTAAACGGAAATGCAAACATACCATCCATAATTCTCATGATTATTGTATCTACTACTCCACCTTTATATCCCGAAATCAATCCTAGAACTATTCCTAAAAAGGCTCCTAGAAGTGTAGCTCCTACACCAACAACAATGGAAATTCTTGAGCCATATATGACCCTACTCAATAGATCTCTTCCATATTCATCTGTTCCTAAAATATGTCCAGCTGTTCCTGGTTTTAAACATACTTCTGTTAAATTAACCTCTGTAGGATCATATGGTGCTAATACCGGTGCAAAAATAGCTAGAAAAATTACAAGTACTATAATTACAAGGCCTACAACTGCAGTTTTATTCCTAAATAATTTTTTTATAAAACTGTTGGCCTTTTGTTCTTTTTTCATTATCTCTAAGTCTTTTTTTTCTTGTTCAATTAATTTGCTATCTTTTACATCAGCCATTATTTATCTCCACCTCCATTGCCTTCAAAGGAAGCTTTAACCTTTGGATTTAAGAGTGCATAGCAAATATCAACAATTAAATTAACTATTATATATACAAATGCTATATATACAACACTTCCCTGAACAAGGGTATAGTCTCTATTTTGTATTGCATCAACTATCAATTTTCCTAATCCTGGCCAGCTAAATATAGTTTCTGTCAAAACTGCACCAGATAATAATGATGAAAACTGCATACCTGCTATGGTAATAATTGGAGGTAAAGCATTTTTAAATGCATGTTTCCATATAACCAATTTTTCTTTCAGCCCTTTTGCTCTTGCTGTCTTTATATAATCTTGTTTAGTTATATCTAACATACTTGAACGAGTAAATCTGGCAAATGTTGCTGTAGGTCCTGTTGCAAGACAAAGAGAAGGTAAAATCAAATGTTTTACTATATCTATAAAACTGCCTTCACCCATTCCTACAGATGGAAGCCAGCCAAGATTTACACTAAATAATAGTACCGCCATCATCGCTAACCAAAATATAGGCACTGATATACCAATTAAAGCCAAAATCATGGATATATAGTCAAATGCCGAATACTGTTTAGTTGCTGATACTACTCCCACAGGAATACCTACCAGAAGTCCAATTATTATACTTACAATAGCTAATACTAGTGTATTAGGAAATCTCTCACTTATAAGCTTTGTGACAGGTTGATTGTAATAATAGGATTTTCCTAAATCTCCTTGTATAACCCCTTTTAAATATCTGCCAAATTGTACAAGTATATTGTCATTCAATCCTAGACTTTCTCTTAATTCTTCTACAGCTTCTACGCTAGCTTGAGGTCCTAACATAACAGCTGCAGGGTCTCCAGGTATGACACGAGTTACAACAAATACTATAAATACTACTATAAATATAGTAGGTATTAATTCTAGTATTCTTTTTAATGAATATTTAACCAATCTAGCTCACCTCAACCTTCTTTGTTAGATGTTATTGAAAAACCTTATATATTGCTATATAAGGTTTTTCAATTTTAAATTTCAATATATTATTCTTTCCATACATTTATTTCTGGATTTGTAATGACTATAGTACCATCTGCACTTCTTTCAAAACCATGCACTTTCTTGTTTGTTCCATCTATAATCTTTCCATTTGCAAAATTAATTCTTCCATTGTTTTCAGTTACTATACCTAAAGCTTCTTTATATAATTCTGCTCTTTCATTTTGGTCAGCAGTTTCTGATACTGCTTTATCTAACAATTCATCTACCTTTGGATCATTAAATCCTTGTCCATTTCCTAACGAACCAATTTGATTGCTATGGAACATTTGATATAAGAAAAAGTCAGGGTCTGGATACCATGTCCATGACATAGCATACATAGGAGCTTTTCCCTTTGAAACTACTTCACTAAATGTTCCCCATTCAAGTAAATTTATCTTCATGTCAATATTTAAATTCTTCTTTAAATAGTCTTGCATTATGACTGCTGCTTTATCAGTTCCTGCAACATATATTTCAGTTTGGAAACCATCTGGATATCCAGCTTCCTCCATTAATTTTTTAGCTTTTTCAGGGTCATATTTAGGAACTTTTTCTTCTAAAGATGCATCATATCCCCATGATCCAGGAGGTAATGCCAAATATGCTCTTTGTGCCTCTCCCCATGGATATAAGCCTTTGACCATTGCATCTACATCTATTGCTGAAATGATTGCTTCTCTTACTTTTGGATCTTTTGTAGGCCCTTCCATTAAATTCATTGACATATATATTACTTTCAATGCTGGTTTTTCATTTAGTACTAAATTTGGATCAGATTTTATAGCTTCCATACTTTCGCCTGTTATATCCGTAGCTACATCAATTTCTCCAGTTCTCAAAGCATTTGTCATCATATTTTGATCAGTTATAAATTTAAAAGTAACACCATCTAGATATGGTTTTTCTCCCCAATAATTCTCTGATCTTTCAAGAACAACACTGTCACTATTTTTCCATTCCTTAAATGCAAATGGTCCTGTACCAACTAGATGTGTACCAAAATCTTCTCCCCAGCCTTCAACTTCTTCTTTGGGAACTATGACATTTCCTGCATCTGTTAAAACTGTTAGGAACGCTGCATTTGGCTCCGTTAAATGACAAATAATTTCTGTGTCAGATACAATTTCAACCGATTCAAGCATTCTAAGTCTTTTCATGACAGATTCTTTTGCTGATCTTTCAAGACTATATTTAACATCTTCAGCTGTCATCTTTCTTCCATCTTGGAATTTACCTTTTTGAAAATGCACATCATCTCTTAATGTAAACTTATATGTTTTAAGATCATCTGATATTTCCCAATTTGTCGCTAATCCAGGAATTATCTCATTTAGGTCCTTATTGTAATAAACTAAATTGTCAGCTATACTATGAATAACGTTTCCTTCATAAATTCCAGTATACTTAACAGGATCTAATGTTTTTGGTATAGCTGCTAATGCAACAGTTAATGTCCCACCTTCTTTTGGTTCGTTCGAAGAATTGTCATTTGTTGTATCCTCACTGCCAGTTGATGGATCTTTAGTTTCTTTATTGCCACAACCAGTTAATGCTAATGACAATACCATGACAAAAACTAAAAACAGTACCAATAATTTTTTTCTCATATTTTTCTCCTCCTTATAAATTATTGTTTTTCCCTAAACAACTGTTTGCTAAAATCCTTAATATTTAAATTAAATACTTCCTTTTGTCTGAAATCTTTTATTTTCTCCATATAATTTAAGTAACAACTCAAATTCTTTTTCATCATAGAAGCTGCATTTTTCAATTCCATATTCTTTAGCAACTTCTACAGCAAATCTTCCTGCCATTTCCACATCTACAGCTTGAGTTGCTCCTGTAGCACAACCTGCTACAGAAGTTTCAGTAGTTATAGCAACTCCAACTACTGGTGAACTTGTTGTAGTACTTGGTTGAAGAATGCTATTTATATGGTATAAATCATTGCCATAGGGTGTAATATCTTGTTGTGAAAGGGGGAATACTACAGGGAGTTTTCCTGTCACTTTTTTCATAATATTTACAAGATCATCACTAATCTTAAGAATGTATCCATCTTTTACTGTTGGTGATATTGAAAACCCTCTGTAGTTAAGTACTTCATTACCTTTAGTAGTATCTATGGCTAGTATTGCATCCATTTCTTGTGAAACTTCCAATCTATTCATAGTATCCATATCTACTGGTGAATCCATAAAGTAAACTGGATAGTGTTCCAAAGTTGGGGCATCAGGACATATATGAGTAGCAACTATTACATCACCTTCCAACACATCTCCCTTTGCATTCATATCAACTAATTTTAAAGCTGCTGACAATGCAGCCAGTGCTCCATCTCCATCTGATACAAATCCATTCATATCTGGTCTTGCACCTAGTCCTCCTAATCTGCCAATTATGCCTAATGTCTTTGCAGTGCCATTTTTAGTTTTCCCATTTTTCCCTTTTATAAGTATCTTTATAAAATCAGTACTACCTTGTTCACCTTCAACTGTTTCCACATTTATTTCTACATTTTCATTGCCACGAGCCTTAATATATTTTGCAACTTCATTGCCATTTGCATTTGGTTTATCTAGTAATTCAAACATTTCCATGACCTGTTTTAAAATCATTGTTATCTCCTCCTTTATGTTTTGATGTGTTTCAAAGTATAAGTTTCATTTGAATAACAATTTAATTAATTCTGAATTTTATTATTTATTTCTTTTATCTTACCGCATTGGAGTATGTAAAAGTGAACAAACTTATTTAACTAACTATATGCACTTTGCTGAATTAAAGTAAAAAACATGTTTCCAAAAACTAAAAAAAGACATGTTTCCATGTCTTTAATAAGTTGGTATTATCTTTTCATATATAACTTCTTCTTGAATCCGTTCTACTTCATCACTATCTATCAACTGTTTTATCAAATTTTCTACTCCAAAAGCCTCTTTGTTGACTAATATAACTGCTCTAGTCTTTTCTCCTGCATCATGTCCTTTAAGATCTATTTCCTTGTATGAGATAGCCCCCCTGATCTCTGGCTTATTTATAGTATCTTTGTTGTAGACAGCTCCATCTATAAGACCTTCCAATATACTTGGAATCATCCTGCTATAAGGTACATTTATGTATTCTACAGTTTTCCCTTCGGCTATTTTTTCCGTAAGTTCCACATGGTCAGGGGAATTTGTATCTATTCCCAATTTCATTCCATCAACTATTTCTCCATAAATAGCTTCTGAAAAAAGAAATACATATCCACTTATATAGCTATAAGGTTTAAATTCCATTGCAATTTTCAAATTTCCATATTCTTTTAGATATTTCATTGCAGATTTCTTGCTAAGTATTGCAAAATCATATCTCTGATTTAGTAGTCCCCTTATCCTATTTCCTGCCCCTTGCATATATGCAAAGTTGAAAGGAATATGTCTTTCTTCCATTTGATAATAAATAGCTGTTGCTATTCCTTCATGTCTCCTTGTATATGGAAGAGGAGAAACTCCAACTAGTGCACCCCAGTTTGTAAATTTCCACAGTTTTTCATAATCAATATAAGTGATAAAAGTACCTAAATGTCCTCTCTTTAAGAGCTTCACGCAATTCTCCTCTTCTAGCAACTTGAGCCCATTTTGAACTGTTCCCCTTGCACTTTCAAATTTCTTTGCATAACTTGAAACCGTATCTATTCTATCTCCCTTTTTCATAGTCATGAACTCTCTTGCCAATTTTGTCGTCACAATCCCGTTTTTACTCATCATTTTAAATTCTAAATTCAATAAAAACACTTCCCTCCACCATCTTTTATGGATTATATCATATTTATTTTATCAAATTTTTCTAAAATAATCATAGATATATTGCAGAAGTGCCTTTGTAATTTTTTAACAGTATCTTGTCAATACATTGAAAACGTTTTTCTCATTGGCATACATCTGTTTATATACATTTTTATATATATCATCATATACTTCCACATTTCCTTTAATAGGGGTAAATACTTGAGACACTTTTGTCATGTTCTTAACTGCTTCCTCTTCACTACGGAACATATTTATAGCCCTAGCAGCATTTATAGCTGCTCCAACTCCACATACTTCATGAGTACTCAATCGTTTCACTGGCAAATTAAATATATCTGCTGTCAACTGCATCGATACATCTGATTGACTTCCGCCCCCTACTACATATAGCTCTTCTATTTTTCTCTTTGTATCCTTCTCAATGATTTCAAGTCCATCCCTCAATGCATAGGCAATACCCTCCAATATTGCCCTATATAGATGTTCTTTTTTGTGATAATCCGTCCATCCAATGATTCCACCTCTAGCCATAGGACATAGTGCTGGATGAGGAGTCCAATATGGATATACAAACAATCCATTGGACCCAGGAGGAACATCTTTAGCTTTTTCATTCATCTCATCTATAAGATCTGGAAATCCTTTTTCTTCCACATACTGCCTACAAAACCAAGTTATAAGCCAATATCCTCTGTAAATATTAAATTCAGGATTCCAAGCATCTGGAATAGAGCTTGGCCAAGTATAATAAGTATTGTTTTTATTCTTCACATATTTTTTAGATGTAATTGCAATAGTTGCAAGAGTACCATAACTTATAACTGCCTGACCATCCTTAAAACATCCACTTCCTAAAGTTTCACACTGTTTGTCTCCTCCAGCTGCCACAATTGGAAGTCCTTCTGGAAGAAGTGTAAGTTTACTTGCTTCTTTTGTCACATAGCCCATGATTTCATTTGGTTTGCAGAGTTTAGGCAATTGATCTTTTCTAACTCCAATCACATCGTATACTATATCTAAATCATGATATTTAAGTTTTTCGTGATCTATAGGCAATACTCCAACTTGCATTCCAATTGAATCTTTAAATTCACCAGTCAATTTATAAGTTATAAGTCCAGCAATGGATAAATACTTATCTGCCTTTTCATAAGTTTTTGGTTCATGATATTTAAACCAATTGAACTTTGACTGATACCCTAGCATTTCAAAAGTCTTCTTGCCAAATATACTTAAAAGTTTGCCTTTACTTGAAAATTTAAGTATATCCTCGGATTTAAATTCAGGTACCCTTCTTTGATCTATCCATGTAATCCAATCCCTTATATAATCTCCGTTCTCATCAAGAGGAATTATATTGTCCCTATTGGCTGTAATAGAACAAGCCTTTATACTGTACTTTTCATCCCCCATTTTCTCCATAAGCTTTTTAAGCACAATACATAGATTGGACCAATATTCATTAGCTTCTACTTCCGCCCAGCCCGGTTCCAAAGAATAATAAGGTTTATTTAGTATTCTCTCCTTTTCAATTTGATTTCCCAATCTATCAAATACTATTGCACGAACACTTTGAGTACCTATATCTAATGACATCACATATTCAGTACCGACCACAACTATCCCCCCAAATATACAAATCCCTGCACATTTTTACCTTTATTTTGTCTTTAAATTTTCAATTCCAGATAAAAGTTTTTTCTTATAGCCTTCGGGGGCCATTTCATCAACTACTTTTAATACCATATCTTCAGTCACATCTTGAATATTGTGTTTTTCTATCCATATACCTATTTTTTTCTTTATGCCTGCTCTATATAGAGTTGGTATCGCTGCAATTATAGCATCATACATCGCCTTGCTATTGCCTTCCCAATTTAAATTTTCCATAATATCCTTTGCCATTTTTCATTCCTCCTAATTATTTAATCTATTTATCATTTCCTCACAAATAACCTTCCAGTCCCCTAATATGCCTAAATCTGCATTCTTAAATATAGGGGCCTTTTCATCATTGTTTATCGCCACTATTTTTTTTGCTTTTTCTATACCTGAAAAAGTCTTGTTTGTACCCAAAACTGCAAAAGCTAGAACCAATTTTGGCCTTATAGTCTTTCCACTTGCGCCTACTTGTCTATCATGTTTTGCAAGTCCTCCTTCAACCAATGGGCGAGTCACTGCCCATTCTCCTTTAAGTAACAAAGCAAGTTTTTTTATCATTTCCAATTCCTCAGAATATTTTATTCCATTGCCAGCTAATACAACTATATTTGCTTTTTCCAAATTTACCTCTAATTTTTCTATGGACTTTCTTTTTATCACTTCTATTCTTCTATCAAAACTATCAACTTGAGAAACTCTTATGGAAGCTTTAGTTTCTTTTCTACATAAAGATTTTTCCATGATGCCAGCTCTCACCGTTGCCATTTGAGGACAATGTTTTGGAGTTATAATCCTTGCTTTTACATCTCCACCATAGGCAGGTCTTATTTGGACAAGCCCATTTTCTACATCAAAATCTAATTCTGTACAATCTGCAGTCATACCAGTTTTGAAATATGCTGCAACCCTTGGAGCAAAACTCCTTCCAAGGGGTGTTGCCCCTACAAGTACAATCATTGGCTTATATTCTTCAATATGGGATTTCAAGGAGTCCTTATAATCCAGTACATTTAAATTCAATTTCTCATTGTATTTATAAATATCTATATAATCAACTAAATACTCTAGTTCATCTAAATCTAAACTATTTTCACTATTTTCCACCAATACTCCACAAACCTTCATATTATTTTCTTTTGCAATTTCATTTGCCTTTCCCAAAAGTTCGTAGCTTACTGGTTCAATAGTATTTTTATGATTTTCAATAAATACTGTAATGATAGGAGTCAATTAAAGCACCTCCCACTCATCTAATTTTAAAAACAATTTATCCACTACTTCATCCGTTTCTCCATCTAAAATAGTAGTTTCTCTTTTTATTTCAGGTACATATATTTTACTGACCTTGGTGGGAGATCCACAATAGCCATAATTGTTCTTGTCTTTATCTTCTAAATCTTTCAGCTCAATTGTATTTATTGGTTTTTTTTGAGCCTCAATTTTGTTTCTTAAAGAAGAAAATCGTGGTATAAAAGAATCCTTTTCTACAGAAATCAAACATGGAAAATTCATTTTAACTGTTTCTCTATAGGAACCCATATCACAAGTAACTACAATATATTCATCATTGATATCATTTATTTCAACTACATATAGTGCATGAGGAATCCCAAGAAATTCAGCCAATTCAGGGCTTACCTGACATGTATCTCCGTCTGTTGATTGCTTTCCACAAAATATAATATCTGGTTTAGCTATTGTTTTTATAGCTTGAGCCAATGTGTAAGAAGTAGTCAATACATCTGAACCAGCAAAGCATGAGTCGGAAATGAGGAAAACTTCATCAACCGAAAGTGCTAGAGCTTCCCTCAAAGCAGTCTTTGCCTGTTTTGGACCCATAGATATAGCATGAATTTTTCCCCCCACTTTTTCTCGTACTTGAAGACAAGCTTCAATTGCACTTAAATCATAGGGATTGGTTTTAGCTCCTGTACTCTCTCTCACTAGAGAACCTGTTTCAGGATTTATATCTATTTTATCTGAACTTGGTACTTGCTTTATACATACTACAAATTCCATTTAATTATCACCTGCATTATTTCTTTTCAATAATAACTCCCGGATTCATAATGCCATTAGAATCAAATGCGGCTTTTATTTTTTCCATCATCACATAGGATGAACCAAGTTCTTCTTTAAGCCATTTTGTACGATGTTTTCCAACTCCATGATGATGCCCTATAGTTCCTCCATATTTCAATGTAGTTTCCATGACAATTGACCACATTTGATAATATACTCGTTCCACTTCTTTTACATCTTTTTTTGGAAGTGCTCCCATTTGGAAATAAATATTTGTTCCATTTACATAACTGTGAGATGAATGTCCAGAAAAATAAACTGCTTCATCTACTTCATAAAAGACACGATCACAAGTTTCTTCATATATATCAGCAATATTTGACCAAGTAGCTGATATTTCAATTGTATCTACCAATGCTCCCATCAAACCATACTTTTCATATTCATCAGCTGCATCGTTTTTGTGTTCATACCATATTTCTACAGGCTTTTCTCCCAAAGGCCTTCCACCACCAGCAGTAGCAATGGCCTCAATACCCTTTCCTTCAACATCGCATATGGCTTCATTTCCTTCACATAAAAACAATAGAATACTTTCTCCTTCATTTAAAAATGCACCATAAGGTTTTTCTGATTCCAACCAATCATGTAGACGAACTACAGCTGGTTTATACCCTTTTTGCATTACCTTTCTGATTATTTCAAGTCCATCTTTCATTTCAGCTACAGCATAAGCTTGTAGCCATCGTTTCTCTGGCTTTGGAAATACCTTAACTGTAAGTTCCGTTATGATTCCAGCCATTCCTTCAGAACCAATCCATAACTGGCGAAGGTCAGGGCCTACAGAACGTCTTGGGACAGCCTTTATTCTAACTATTTCACCATCTGCAAGAACACCTTCCATTCCCAAAACCAAATCTTCAGCACCGCCATATTTAGTTGAAAATTGACCAATAGATCTAGTAGCTGCCAATCCTCCTACTTGTGCCAAATCTATAGATTGAGGATAATGTCCAGTTATATATCCCCTTTCATTTAACCATGCCTCAAGGTCTTTTAAAAATACTCCCCCTTGAACAGTAACAGTCATATCTTTTTCATTCAATTCAACTATTTCATTTATTTCACTTACATCTATGACAACAGTTCCTTCTTCTCTTGTCTCTGCTCCACCAAGTACTCCAGAGCCTCCACCATAGGGAATTGTTGGAATATTGTTTTCATTTAAGTATTTTAAGAGCTTTGAAATTTCCTCTGTTGATTTTGGTCTAACCACACAAACTGGCAATGTTGGTTTCCAACCATAATGTTTTTGCAAAAGACGCAATGCATATAAATCTACTGATTTTTGTGAGAGTGTTGATTCATCAGTCAATACTTGAGACTCACCAACTATTGACTTAATTTCACTAATTAAATTTTCTTTTATCATTTTTCTGTCCCCTTTCATCTATTTATTTAATTGTCTTGGCGGCAATGATATTTACCCCTGTTGATAAAATATCTTCAACAATAACATCCCCCCCTGAAACTGGTGCACTCACCTTGATATTTTTTAGAAATTCTAAACATTCCATGAGTTTGTCCTTGGATATACTTCCATCACTTATGACAGGAAGACAACGATACTCTGAATTTTGGAGACTAACAACAGTTGTCAATGTACGCACTGGATTTTTGTATTCATTCCTTGCAAATTCCTCACCACGTCTGCAAGTATTTCCTGTCACTTGGATTATTTCATCATTATCAATAGAAAGAGCTATTTGACAACTCAAAGGGCAAACAATACATGTATAATTTTTTGTTTCCATGTCTATTTCCCCTCCTCTACAATTTCTACAACAATTTGACCCTTATTTTCATAGTCTTTAAACTTTTCACTATCAAATTTCACCACTACCATTTCTGCCGGTCTAACTATTCTACGTTTTTCACTATAGATAAGCACCTTGTTTAAATATACATTCACAGTACATTTTGGAATGACCTTTTTAGTTCTCATATATAGGGATACCTTTTCCTCTAAATCCTCCAAATTTAATTTTGAAGGCACTACCAACGAAATATTTTCTCCAGCTGTTATTTCAATAGGCATTTCACTTGCTTTTTTCCCTTTTATATAATTTAAAGCTCCTCTGGCAGCCAATTCACCAGTTTCAGATACATAATCAACAAGGTCAAATACTGCCACCACATTGCCAGCTGCAAATATTCCAGGTATATTTGTCATCATATAGCTATCCAATTCAGGGCCTTTGGTCACTTGAGAAATCTTTACATTTGCTTTTCTACTCAATTCATTTTCAGGTATAAGTCCCACAGAAAGGACCAATAAATCGCAATCAATATATCTTTCTGTCCCCTTTATAGGCTCTAAATTTTTATCAACTTGTGCAACAGTTACTCCTTCAATCCTTTCATTTCCATGTATCTCAACTACTGTTGTAGATAGATGCAATGGAATATTGTAATCATTCAAACACTGAGCTATATTTCTATTTAGTCCTCCTGGATTTGCCATGACTTCATATACACCTTCCACCTCTATTCCTTCCCAAGTCATTCTCCTTGCCATTATAAGGCCTATATCTCCTGAACCCAATATGACTGCCTTTTTCCCAGGAAGTAAGCCTTCTACATTCATGTATCTTTGTACTGCACCAGCCGTAAGCACTCCTGATGGGCGAGTTCCCCAAATAAATACTTGATTTTTTGTCCTTTCTCGGCAACCCATAGCTAAAATAATTGCCTTTGTTTCTACTTTTATGACACCATCTTCTTTATTTACAGCATGAATAATTTTGTCCTCAGATATATCAAGTACCATAGTATTTAGTTTTACATCTATATCAGTCTTTTCTATTTCATCTATAAAATGTTGTGCATATTGAGGTCCAGACATCTGCCTTTTAAATCTGTGAAGGCCAAATCCATCGTGAATACACTGTTCTAATATACCGCCAAGTTCATCATTTCTTTCAAGTATCATCACATTTTCTATTCCCTGTCTTTTTGCCTCCAAAGCTGCTGCAAGGCCGGCTGGTCCTCCCCCAATCACTACTACGTCTCTATGAATAGTCTTCATATTTTTCCCTCCATTATCGTGATTTACTTTCAATGATATATGAGCCCTTGCCTTTTTGTGTGATTTCAGTAACATCCACGCCCAATTCACGAGCTAATATTTTGACAATCTTTGGCCCACAGAATCCACCCTGACAACGTCCCATACTCGCACGAGTACGACGCTTTATTGCATCTACAGTTGTGGCAGGAATTGGTGAATGAATAGCCTCAACAATTTCTGCTTCTGTAATAGTTTCACAACGGCAAACTACATGCCCATACAATGGATTTTCTTTAATCAATTTGTCTTGTTCTCCAAAAGACAATTTTCTAAATTGTACAGGTGGTTTTCTAATAGGATTATAATCTGGATTCTTTTCAATTCCTCCTGCATCTTTTAGAACTATGTTTTCCACCATCTCTGCAATTGCTGGAGCTGATGCAAGGCCTGGGGATTGAATTCCGGCAACATTTATAAATCCCTTTACTTTCTTTGACATACCTATGATGAAATCTTCCTTATAGTCTGCAGGACGTATCCCGCTAAAATATGTGATCACATCTCTTCTACTTATATGTTCCTCAACTCTCGCACCAGATTCAAAAGCATAGTCAAATTCAACCTTTGTCACAGTCAAATCTTCCTTATCCATTATTTCAGTAGCAGAAGGTCCCCACAATTGATTCCCTTCAGGAGTTTGTTGTGGCCCACCACCCTTTGACTCTTTATTTCTCTTACTGTTTACAAGTCCTGAAGAACGTGTAACCCCAGCTTTATTTTTATCAAATATCAATATAGTACCCCTTCTTGGATGCAGAGTGAAAAATTTATCTCCTGCCATTTCAGCAATATCATCTGCATAAATTCCAGCACAGTTTATCACATATTTTCCCTTAAAAATACCTTTATCTGTAATGACACCTGCGACTTTTCCATTATCCGTCATTACATCTACGACTTCTGTATTAAGATGAAATTTCACTCCATTGGTAGCCGCATTTTCCGCCAACGCAATGACAACTCCAAATCCATCTACATAAGCAGTAGTAGGAGTATATAATCCCATAAGAGGCTTTTTCTTTATATTTGGCTCCATTTTCATTACTTCTTCGCCCTTAAGCTTTTTCATATGGGGAACTCTGTTTAATTTTCCTGCTATACTTGCAAGTCTTACAATTTTCATATCTTCTTTGCTGTTGGCAAGTATTATAGAACCTGTCCTCTTAAATTCAAATCCCAATTCTTCCGCCCATTTAGTATACATTGCATTGCCCTTTACATTTAACTTTGCCTTAAGTGTTCCTGGATAAGCAGCATTCCCAGGATGAATCATACCATTGTTGGCCTTTGAAGCTCCTTCAGCCACATCTTCATGTTTTTCAAGCAAAACAATATTCAATTTATATTTAGAAAGTTCTCTTGCAATGCCACATCCAGTCACTCCACCGCCTATTATGATGACATCTGATTCATCTACAACTCCTATCTTTCTCCCTTTTTCTATAAGCTTCTTTTTATCCTTTTTAAGTACATTCGCACCCTTGACCCCTATATCATTGACAACTCCATATACTCCTTTGGTCTTTCCAGCAATATGTCCAATTTCAACAACCTGATCCCAACTATCTACCTCACCTTTAAGAAAAACCACCTTGTCTTCATTGACTTCAACTTCAATGTTGTATCGGGATAGTTTTTCATTTTGTTTTATTTTAGTTAAAATTTTATTCTTTATTTTCAATACCAAAACCCCCGTTCCTTTTTCAATGTACATTTTTATGTACTTTCATTGTACTACATAGTTCTTCGTACTTCAATAGATTTTTATAAAATTTTCTAAAAATTTAAATAAGTTTAAAATTTTGAAGTTTCCAATTGACATACATTATAAAATGAACTAGTATATATTATATATTTAGAGACACTAAACAATTTGTAGGAGATGATAATATGAATGAACAATTAGACAATGAACTTCTTACAGGAGATCTTCGAAAAAATCTCCTCAAAATGTCTATCCCTACTATGCTGGGATTTTTCCTTCAAGCAGTATATGATATAGTAGATATGATATGGATAGGTAGAATATCAGCTTCTGCTGTCGCCGGAGTGACAATTTTTTCTACAGTATTCTGGATGGTAGAAGTATTAAATGAAATAATAGGCACCAGTTCTATTTCTCTCATATCCCAAAACTATGGCATGGGAAATACAGAAAAGACAAGAAAGGTTGTTGAACAAACCCTTACTTTTAAAGCACTTGTCGCAATCATAGCAGCAGTATTTATGGCTTTTTTCTTAGAACCTCTTTTGGGATTTTTCACAAGTGAAAAAGAAGTTGTACAAGCTGCACTTGATTATGGATATATAAGGATATTCTTTTTACCTATAATGTTTTCTTCTTATTCTGTAAATACGGCTTTGAGATGCTTAGGAGATGCTAAAAGCCCTATGTACATAATGATAGCAGCTGCCATTACAAATATAATTTTGGACCCCTTGTTTATGTTTGAATACTTTCCTGGAACCAATATACCAGGACTTAATTTAGGTGTATTTGGAGCAGCATTGGCTACAGTTATTTCAACAGTAGTAGCTTTCAGCATAGGATTTGGAATGCTTCTTAAAGGAGATAAAAAAGTTAAAATTTCTATTAAAGGCCTATTTAGCTTGGATTGGGAAATAGATAAGAAACTACTGACTATAGGATTGCCTTCTGGTATAGAAATTCTTTCTAGAAACTTGGCAAGTATATTTACACTAAAATTTGTTTCCCTATATGGAACCAATACAGTGGCTGCCATGGGAATTGGCGGAAGATTATTTAACTTTGCATTTATGCCCATAATGGGAATAGTCATGGGAAGCAGTACCATTGTAGGTCAATGTTTAGGTGCAAATGATATAAAAAGGGCCAAAGATACAGCAAAGTTTTCTGCACTGTTTAACTTCGTCATGATGGGTATTCTTTCAATCATAGCTATTATATTTCCTAAACAATTGATGAAAATATTCATAGATGATGTAAATGTAATAGAAGTTGGAAAATCTATGATTCAAATAATGATACCTGCATTAGCCTTTGGTGGAGCTGCTATGGGACTGGGTTCAGTTTTCGCTGGTTCAGGTCACAATACTCCTTTTTTATTGTCTAGTTTGGTATCTAGATGGGGAGTACAAGTACCACTCATTTTCTTAGCCACAAAAGTATTCCATCTATCAGTAATATACGTATGGATTAGTTTTTTAGTTGCAGATGCTATGGAAATGTTAATAGTATTTATCGCCTATAAAAGAGGAACTTGGGAAAATAAAAGAGTTTCATAATTTAAAACACTCCTCAAACTATGAGTTTAAGGAGTGTTTATTTATTATAATCTATTCACTGCTTCTTCTATTCTCTTTAGCCCTTCCTTAAGAGTTGAGCGAGGACATCCTATATTTAATCGTACAAAACTTCCACATCTTCTAGAAAAATTAGATCCTAAATTGACTCCAACTTTAGCTTCATTCGCAAAAAAGTCCATGAGTTGCTCCCCTTCTAAACCCAATCCACTACAATCAAGCCATACAAGATAGGTAGCTTCAGGCCTAATTGGCACAATTTGGGGTATTTTTTCTTCAAAATATTTCATGAGAAAATTTAAATTATCTTCAAGATACACCAAAAGTTCTTCCAGCCATTCTTCACCATTTCTATAGGCTACTTCCAAGGCAATACTTCCAAATATATTTCCACCATCTATATGTAAAGTCTCCAGTGTATTGTTAAACATACTTCTAATTCTTTTATTAGGTATGATAATAGCTGAGGTAGAGAGTCCTGCAAGGCTGAAAGTCTTACTTGGAGAAATACAAGTTACTGTGCACTGGGCCAATTCTTCTGACAATGAAGCTATTGGAATATGCTTATGTCCACTATATATAATATCAGAATGTATTTCATCAGAAACAATAAGTATATTGTTTTCTACACATATTCTGCCTAATTCCAACAACTCTTCTTTGCTCCAAGATCTACCTGTTGGGTTGTGAGGATTACACAATAAAAACATTTTCACCCTATTGTCAAATTCACCACTATCTTGTATGCATATTTGCTCTCTCAACTTGTCCAAATCCATATGATAATGATTGTCTTTTAAAATAAGTTCATTGTCTACCTTGATTCTGCCATTAGCTTCTACTACTGATTGAAATGGAGGATAAATTGGAGATTGTATGACCACTTTATCTCCAGGACGTGTAAATGTATTAACACACATGCTCAAGGCAGGTACAATACCAGGACTAAATGTTATCCATTCACTATCTATATCCCATCCATGCCTTTTTTTAACCCAATCTACTACAGTTTCATTGTAGGATTGTCCTCTGTATGTATAGCCATATATGCCATGTTCAAGTCTCTTTCTCATAGCTTCTATAACTTCTATGGGAGCCTTAAAATCCGTATCGGCAACCCACATGGGGACTATATCATCTCTACCAAATACATCCTTGCAGTCGTCCCATTTCGAACTATTGGTGCCTCTTCTGTCTATAACTTCATCAAAATCATAGTTCATTTTTCTTCCTCCTATCATCTTGTTTATTTATGCTATTTTCTTTATACATCTTCTTTACCACAATTATATTATAACAAAGTTTCATCTGTGAAAATAAAAAATTTGATACACTAACTTGTCAAACTTATGTAGAAAAATAATTATTTAAGTGTTAGAATATTTTTACTTGACAGATAAGGGGGTTTTATTTATGGAAAAGATAAACGTAGCACATTTAGTTAAATCTGAAGATTTAAATCATCATGGTACATTATTTGCTGGCAGAATGGCTGAATGGTTTGTAGAAGCTTGCTTTATTTGTGCAGCAAAAGTCACAGAAAAACCTCAAAATGTGGTCTGCGTCAATATACACGGTCTCACTTTCACCCAGCCTGGAAACAAAGGAGACATCATAAACATGGAAACTTCAGTTGCTAAAGCTGGAAGAACTAGTTTTACAGTATATGGCAAAATCACAAAAAACAATTCAGAACGTATTGTTTCAGATGGATTTGTAACTTTTGTATTCGTAGATGAAAATGGCAAAACTACTCCCCACAATATCACTATGGATGAAGCAAAAAGTAGTGAAGAAATAGCTATTAGAGAAAGAGCAAAAAATTTAAGATAAAAATAAAGATTATGAAAGTTTCATTAAAAAATAGTAGCTGATAAAGCTACTATTTTTTATACTCTACACATTAGTATAATCTTTTTTCAATTTGTTCATATATTTTATAATTGTTTTCATTAAAATAAAACTGCATTCTCTATAAACATAAAATAATTTGACTCTGAACATCCAGCAGAAATTTTGTCTTTCAAATTTCTTGTGAAATTATGCATGCACCAAATTTTCTTCCTTTACATACCACTTACTTTGGGCTTGAAACATTTCGGCATATTTGCCCTTTTTATTTATCAGTTCTTCATGATTTCCTATTTCAACTATTCGTCCTTTATCCATGACAACTATTCTGTCTGCTATCTTTGCAGAACCTAATCTATGAGTTACTATGATTGCGGTATTTCCTTCGGACATCTCTGCAAATTTTCGGTATATTTTCGTCTCTTCTACGGGATCTATTGCTGCTGTAGGTTCATCAAGAACTATCATATTGTGAATTCTGTAAAATCCTCTTGCTATTGCTATCCTCTGCCACTGGCCTCCCGACAAATCCACCCCGTCAAATTCACGGGAAAGCATCGTTTCATACCCTTTGGGAAACTTCTCCTCATTGACTTCCAAATCAGCTTTCAATGCCGCTTCTTTTAATGCTTTCTGTTCAGCCTCATAACTTTTCTGAGAGCCATTCTCTAACGAACTTATGGAGATATTTTCTTTAAGTGTCATTTGATATTTCTGATATTTTTGAAACACCGCCGAGGTATTTCCATAAAGGGTTTCAAAGGAAGCTTCTGAAGTATTGACTCCTCCGATGAATACCTTTCCTTCTGTAGGAGTGTATATTCCCAGCATAAGTTTAACCAGCGTAGTTTTACCTGCTCCGTTTTCTCCCACTATGGCAATTGTTTCTCCAGATTTAACTTTCAAATTTACGTCGGACAGAGAAGAACTTTTTGTTCCCGGATAGCTAAAGGAAACATTTTTTACCGATATATCGGGAACTTTATCAACAATTATATCCTTTCCTGTTCTTTCAGGTATTTCAAAAAATCTTATAAGGTTTTTTACCGTTCCCATGTCCTGTGTAATGATTCCTATATGACTATATATCATTTCTTCCATTACAAATATCATAAATCCCATAGATGAA
Organism: Sporanaerobacter acetigenes DSM 13106; assembly: GCF_900130025.1. Classification (NCBI taxonomy): domain Bacteria; kingdom Bacillati; phylum Bacillota; class Tissierellia; order Tissierellales; family Sporanaerobacteraceae; genus Sporanaerobacter; species Sporanaerobacter acetigenes. Next base: position 92,403 of record NZ_FQXR01000010.1, read on the forward strand.
AATACAGCTCCGAAAGCCCCTACCGATATATCTCCTTTTAAAAGGCTATCAAAAAGCAAATACAAAACTCCCATATATCCTAAGAGGGTTATCATCTTCATGGAAAGTTCCATAAGAATTGACTTTTTTTGAGCCTTCCATATTTTTTTGTTAAGCATCTTCAACGACGATAGATACAAATCTTTAAAATATCCGAAAGCTCCGAGAAGCCTTGTTTCTTTATAATATTCCCTGTCTCCCATACATCTTTCGTAGTATTCATACTCTCTCCTTATAGGTACGGATTCATCGGCAAGTTCACTGAAAGTCTTTACTCTCATTATCTGATTAAAAACAGTGGGGATAAATATTAATATTATGGATACTGCAAGAATAGGCCTTAGTCTGTAAAGATACACAACCATAAATAAAAAATAAAACAGATAAACCGTAAAGATACTTGTCAATCCAGATAGCAATTCCACACTGCTCGCCGCCCCTTCTTGAGCCTTTTTTATATCGTCTAAGTATTTTGTGTCGTCAAAAACTATGGGATCCAATTTTCCAGCCTTTTCGTTTATCCTTTTTCCCATATATCCTATAATCAAGTTTTCTTTGTTGTTATACATAAAATTATCAATACCGTTTAATATCCGGCATAATATTAATGCCGCTGCTAAGGCTGCCGCCATTAATATTATTTTCCTAAATCCACCGGTCACTTTTATGAAATCAGCAACGGAATCAAAAAACTTTTGAGTCATGTATACGCTAAATCCATGAGACAAGCCGTGGAGAATCCCAGCTCCAGTACTTACAATAACATAAATGGGGCAAGCTTTAAAGGCCATTGGAACAATCTTATGTAATATTTCAAAAAAAGAAATGTCATTTTTATTTTTGTCATCTATCATAGATACCAACTCCTTTGGCTCTCATACATATTTGCATAAATTCCATCAAGCTTCATCAGTTCACTGTGAGAACCGCTCTCTGCAACAGACCCGTGATCAATCACGAAAATTTCATCGGCGAGTTTAGTTGAACCCAGCCTGTGACTTATAAAAATTGTGGTCCCACCTCTGCTTATCTGTTCAAATTCTTCATAAATATGGCTTTCGCTTATGGGATCAAGGGCTGCCGTAGGTTCATCCAATATTTTGATCGGAGCATTGCCTACAATTGCTCTTGCCATGCCTACTCTCTGCCACTGACCTCCAGATAGATCCAAACCGCCACTCTTAATCTTGCCGAGAGGAGTATCCCATCCTTTGGGCAGCTTTTCCGCTACTTCTTCCAACCCCATTATCTTCATGGAATCTTTGATATCGTTTTCTGAACCTTTTTGATTCATACTGTTGATATTTCCTATGGCGATATTATCTTTCAACGAAATAAAGTACTTGGCAAAATCCTGATATACCACTGAGCACAGGGATTTTAGTTCGCTCTGTCTATATTCTTTAATATTCTTTCCGTTTATTAATATATCCCCTTCAAATTCATCATACAGCCCCGTCACAAGTTTTGTTATAGTAGTTTTTCCTGCTCCGTTAACTCCCACAAAAGCATAATGAAGTCCCTTTCTTATAATAAAAGAAATATTTCTCAGTATATAATTGTCGGTACCCGGATATTTAAAGGATACATTTCTAAATTCAAGTGAATTAAACTTTATATTTTCAGTTGAAGGCAGATCCAAAGCACCTTTTGTTTCATTCAGCTTCATGAAAATATCTAGATCTTTCAAATACTCCTTGTCCTTAGAAAATTGTGTTACATAAAAAGTAAACTGCCAAGACATCAATTGTGTAAGCTCAATAACTCCTGTAGAAATTGATATAAAAATTCCTGTGCTTAACAGCCCTCTATATACGGGTCTTATTAAAATTATAATTATTATCACGGAAACAAATATAGTGAATATACTTCTTCCCATTGTCCTCTTATAAACCATCTTATCCGTATTATATTCAATTTTTCTTGCTGTTTCATACTGTTCTTCCCATTTTTTGTTAACCTCATCCGTATATCCGAAAAGAGTTCTTTCTTCCACACTTTCTCTTCCCGTTAAGACTTCTCCCAAATACTCGAATCTTCTTCTGTACTTGGATACTTCCCTGTTTGCTTCATACATATCTTCTCCGCTTCTCAAGGATACCATAAATAAAGAAAATAAAATTCCAGATATAATTAATGCTGCCCACCAAACATAAGCAACCAATACGACTAACAATCCTATGACTCTTATGAATAAAGCTATCAATTCCAAAAAATTGTTGTAAGCATTTTTGCATTGAATCTCAGGTTCCTTCGACACCCTTGAAATCAAATCCCAGGTGTCTTTGTTCTCTACATGTTTATACTTCAGTTTTGCCCTTTTTTCAGTAATGGTAACCCTAAATTTTTCTCTGAGCCTCATTTGTAACTTCACATTTATTAGCTTTACAAGTTCTTCCGATACCCAAGAATAGACTATAAGCAAAACTACTGAAATCAAAGGCAAAAATATCTCGCTATAATTCATATCGCCAGAAACCACAGCTATGGCAGTATCCAAAAATTTAGCTGTTACTATTACCTGTAAAGTGGGAACTAAACCGCTTAAAATTTTTTCGAGCGCAATTGAAGCCGAATATGAAGGAGCATACCTGAAAGGGATTTTTATTATATCCCACCAACTATAGTCGGTTTTCTCCATTTCTATCACCGCCTTTTTAAATAATTATTATTATAAAAATATATATTGCTATTTAATAGAAATTGTACCATTAAAATATCGAAAAGTAAAGATATCTTTTTTTTCCCTGTTTATACTTGATGTTTCATACTCACCTTCATCATCAAACTTAAATCTACTACCACCTTGCCCTACGTTGAATTTCAATATTAGCACTTACTAATCTATTAGTAGGATCAGCTACATAGCTTAAAAGCCCATTAAAAACTAATAATGAGCCTAAAGTAAGCAGTACTTAATATAATACCTCACAATTCACATTTTAGTCTTCATTACTGTTGATAATATCACTTCATAAAAAAGTATATTAAAACCGTTCTACAAAACCTACTCAAATATATCAAAATATATTTATACAAATAGATTTTGCTCAAGAATTATCACCTTCTCGATTTAATTCATCCATATATTAGATTTCTCTAACGTATGGCCAGTAAATAGAATTTTGCTTTTTTTAAAATTCCATTTAGCTGTATATGTTGAGTTGTATAAATCCCAATCAACATAGTCCGAACCAGACAATAATTTATCTTTTTTAGCTATATTAACACTGCTGTTTATATCTCTTGATAATTTAGTTTTACATTTTTGACATGTAAATTCTCTTATCTGTGAATCTTTCTTTTCTTTATTTCCACATATACAACAAGTTTTAGTTGTATCTTTTTCGTCTACTTTTGAATAGTGTTTACCGCTTCTTTCCATTACCCATTTTAGTATGTTTCTAAATTCTCCTATTATTTCTTGATTTAGCATGCTTCTATGCATATTATCATAAGTTGCAGTATTAAGACTAGGAGTATAGTCTCCTATTGCTACATAATCATAGTTTTTTGCTACCCAATTAGCAATGCTATAACAACTTGACTTTATTTGTTCTCGTCTCTTGTGGTAAGCATTGTCTAATGCATTGTTTAGCTTTGTCCATCTTTTGCTTGGTAGGTAATAGCTTTTTCCTGTTTCTGTTTCTATTAGTTTTGATTTTCTGCTGCATAAGTCTCTTTTTGATTTTATTTCATCTATTACCTTATCCCAATATTTTATTTGTGGTAGTTTTTCAAATTCATAACTTACTCCAGTATTATCTATGGCTACAAAGAAGTTTTTATGATTTTGGTCTATTGCTATCCATTTGTTTATTTCTTTTTTGTCTATGTCTTTTCTTTCTATACAAAATATTGCATAGAATTTGTTGCCTTGTTGTTTGCATAGTCTGAAGT
>NZ_FQXR01000011.1 GCF_900130025.1 Sporanaerobacter acetigenes DSM 13106
ATTTAGATTCTAGACTACCTATAAGGAATTGAAATCAGAATTTATATATGGACAAAGAGCTAGTTTAAAATGATTTTATCTTACCTATGAAGAACCTAAATTTCTATCTCTACTTTCTTATATGCTAAGTATAGACGCAAAACAAGGTTTTATATATACTTAGTACATAAGGAAGTAACATTTATTTGTGGGCAAAAGTATAGGGGTGATTTTTTTGAGTAATAAATATGCTGATATCCAATCTATTTTAGATATTGAAAAATGGCAGTTAATTCAAGATAAACTTGCGATGGTTACCAATATGGCTATTATCACTGTTGATTACAAGGGAATTCCAGTGACGCAACATAGCAGATGCAGTGAGTTTTGCGAAAAAATAAGATCAGAATCTAAGACGAATGCTATATGTCAAAAATGTGATGCTAGGGGAGGAATTGAAGCGGTGAGACTTAATCAAAATTATATATATAGATGCCACTGCAATATAATAGATGCAGCAATACCCATCATTATTGATGACAAATATTTTGGTTGTGTGATGGTAGGACAAGTTTTACTGAAAGAAAACAATGAAGATGAATATATAGAAAAAATATATAAGGATTCCATTGAGGTTTTATCCGATCAAAATGAGATGCTATATCTTTATAGCAAACTTCCTCGTTTAACATTAACTCGCATTAAAGAAATATTAGATTTAATAGATAATATTATTAAATATATTGTTGAAGAATGTATAGTGAAATTTAAACTTTTTAAGGATAATCAAGATATGAAACAAAGACTTGAAGAAATTTTGGACAAAGATGTTGTTCATAATAATATTAGTTTAGATAATGGGGAAACAAAGGAAAGGGTATATGATCCTACAAACAGAACAAATGATATTTTAAAGCCTGCTATTGAATATATTAATGAAAATTTCGATAAAAAAATCATATTGGATGATATGGCCAATATGTGCTTTATTACTCCAGGATATTTTAGCAAAATTTTTTATAAGGAAACTGGAGAAAAGTTTTCGGATTATTTAACAAGATTAAAAATCGAAAAAGCAAAAGAATTATTAAAAACCACAAATAAAACTATACAAGAAATTGCTATAGAAGTTGGATTTAACGATGCGGGATATTTTACTAGACGTTTTAAATCATATGAAGGAATCGCACCAGGGCATTACAGAAAAATTTCGAAAAGTCAATCAATTAAGTATGAAATAATTAAAGAAGTGCAAAATAATACAACCATATAATACTATTATAGTATTATATGGTTTAATGTAATTAAATGATAATGTTGCTATACTATATATTAATAACATACTTAAATGGTATGAGATATCTTAAAATTATATATTGTATTAGATTTTATCAATGAAGTATAGCACATAAATATAAAATAGTAGTAAAGTCTATATGGAAAAGGAAAACATTTGCTTTTAATTACTGCGAATCGATATCTGAATATTCGGAAAAATAGCAAAAGCATTTTTCTAATTATACTTACGATAGTAAAACCTATACATAAAATAATTTAATTTAGAGTATTAATTTTAAGACTTATCTATATCCATAATAATAGGGGAGGCTTAACAAAATGAGAAAAGCATATATTTGTCCAACAAAATACGTACAAGGTGAAGATGAAATTTTGAATTTAGGGTATTTCGTTAAAACTTTTGGGAAAAGAGCTCTTTTAATAGGGCATCTTGACGACATTGCCAGAGTAAAAGATAAATTAGATACAACTAAAGAGAGATTTAATATTGAATTTATAGAAAGTGGTTTCTCTGGAGAATGTTCTCGTCAGGAAGTTGCAAGAATCAAGAATATAGCAAAAGAAAATCAATGTGATTGTACTATTGGGATAGGAGGAGGAAAGGCTATTGATACTGCAAAATGTGTAGCAGAAGGAGAAAATATAATCATTGTTCCAACTATCGCTGCTACTGATGCACCTACAAGCCATTCAGCAGTGTTGTATACAACTGATGGAGCGTTTGATGACTATGCATATTTCAAACAAAGTCCTAGTGTTGTTTTGGTTGATACTAAAGTAATAGCAAATGCTCCTACTCGTTTTTTAATTTCAGGAATGGGTGATGCACTTTCTACTTATTTTGAAGCTAGAGCTACATCTCTATCCTATTCCAATGTAAATGCAGGATTGCCTTGTGGCACTAGGGAAGGTTTGTGTGAAGGAGCGAAGGGAACAAATGCAGCCTTTGCTTTTGCAAAACTATGCTATGAAACATTGCTAGAAAATGGGGAAAAAGCTATACAAGCTAGTGAAGCTAATGTGGTTACTCAAGCTTTAGAAAATATTGTAGAAGCAAATATTTTATTATCTGGAATTGGGTTTGAAAGTGGTGGATTAGCAGGAGCACATGCAATTCATGATGGATTGACTATATTGGAAGGAACCCATAAATATTTCCATGGTGAAAAAGTAGCATTTGGGACTATTGCTCAACTTGTACTTGAAAATGCATCAACTGAAGAATTATATGAAGTTCTAGATTTTTGTATGCGCATAGGGCTTCCAGTTTGTTTAGAAGACATAGGGGTTAATGCTATATCAGAAGAAGAATTGATGGCAGTAGCTAAAAAAGCTTGTATACTTGAAGAATCCATTCATTCAATGCCATTTCCAGTTACAGTTGAACAAGTAGCTGCCGCAATAACAACAGCAGATAAAATTGGCAAGAAGTATAAGGAGGCATATAATTCATAAGGAGGGATATTGTGAAAAAAATAATTAATAAAAGTGAAAATGTAGTGGAAGAGATGCTTGAGGGGATGGTGAAAGCTCATCCACAATATTTAAAAAGAGTAGAGGATAGCAATGTTTTGGTTAGACAAAATTCACCAGTAAAAGGGAAAGTAGCTTTAGTAAGCGGAGGCGGTAGTGGTCATGAACCAGCCCATAGTGGTTTTGTGGGATTGGGTATGTTAGATGGAGCAGTAGCAGGAGAGGTATTTACATCTCCTACACCTGAACAGATACTTAAAGGTATAAAAGCGGTAGATGGTGGGGCTGGAGTATTGTTAATAATAAAGAATTATTCTGGAGATGTTATGAATTTTGAAATGGCTTCAGAATTGGCACAGATGGAGGGAATACAAGTTGAACAGGTTATAGTCAACGATGATGTAGCAGTTGAGGATTCTACTTATACTGTAGGAAGAAGGGGAATAGCTGGTACTATTTTAGTTCATAAGATAACGGGAGCAGCGGCTGAAAAGGGTTTTGATTTAGATGATGTCAAAAGAGTGGCAGAAAAAACAATAAAAAATGTTAGAACTATGGGTATGTCCTTGATTCCTTGTATTGTACCAGCAGTAGGTAAGCCAAGTTTTGAAATAGGTGAAGATGAAATGGAAATTGGTTTGGGTATACATGGAGAACCAGGAATTCGTAAAGAAAAGATTAAGACTGCAGATCAGATTGCTGCCATATTGTTAAATAATATATTGGATGATATGAAATTAGAAAAAGATGATGAAGTAGCAGTGATGGTTAATGGGTTGGGTGGTACCCCATTGATGGAATTGTATATAGTCAATAATGAAGTTAATAAGCTTTTGAGTGAAAAAGGCATAAAAATTTACAAAACTATAGTGGGAGATTATATGACATCTTTAGAGATGGCAGGGGCTTCGATTTCATTGCTTAAATTAGATGATGAATTAAAAGAATTGCTAGATAGTAAAGCGGATACTCCTGCTTTTAGACAATTATAACTCTAACAATTGGAGGGATTTATATGTCGAGTACAGATTTGTTGATTGTGATATTAGAGAATATGGGGAAAAATATAATAGAGAATAAGGATTATTTGACAGAGCTTGATAGAGTTATAGGAGATGCAGACCATGGTATAAATATGAGCAAAGGTTTTAGTGCAGTAAATGATAAATTAGGAGAGATGAAGGGAAAGGATTGGGGTTATATTCTTAAGAATACGGCTATGACTTTGATATCTACAGTAGGAGGTGCATCAGGACCTTTGTATGGGACTGCTTTTTTAAGGGCAGCTACTGTTGTAGATGGAAAAATGGATATAGACCATGAGGATGTTGTAAATATGTTTGAACAGGCAATAGAGGGTATAAAAGCAAGAGGTAAATCAGATAGAGGCGATAAAACTATGTTAGATGCTCTTATTCCTGCTTTTGATGCTCTTAAGGCTGCATACCAGAATGGTCTGGAAAGTAAAAAGGCTTTTCAAATGGCAGAAGATGCTGCGTTAGAAGGCTTAGAATATACTAAGACTATCATTGCAAAAAAAGGAAGAGCTAGCTATTTAGGAGAAAGAAGTATTGGACATCAGGATCCTGGTGCTACTTCTACTTATATTGCGATTAGGTCGATAAAAGAGACATTAGAAGAAAATTAGGAGGATGTTTATGATTGGATTGGTCATTGTATCTCATAGCAAAAAGATTTCAGAAGGCATTGTTGATTTATGCTACGAGATGGCAGGAAAGGATGTAAAGATAATATCAGCAGGGGGTACTTCTGATGGAAGGATAGGTACAGATCCTATTTTAATAAAGGAAGCCATAGAGGAGGCCTATGATGGAGATGGAGTTGTAATACTTGCTGATATAGGAAGTTCAATTATGAGCTCAGAATTAGCTATTGAGATGTTAGAAGAAGATATAAAGGGGAAAACTTGTGTTTTAGATACTCCTATTGTGGAGGGTAGCATAGCAGTAGCAGTGCAGGCTTATATATCAAACAATATAGAAGAAATAAAAAAAGCAGCAGAAGAAGCTAGAAATACTCAAAAAATCTCATAGGTCTAAAAACGTTTGCATTTTTGTAATAAAGTGATATAATGTATTTCACAGAAAATTTTTAAAATATAATATTGCGTGGAGATCAGGAGAACGTGTTAAGAACCTATCGAACAATAGGGTTGTTTTGCACGTTCTTTTTTTTCGGTAAATTAGGAGGTGAGGGAGGATAACGCTTACTTTAATTACTTTTTATATTTGAGAAAAAGTTTTGAAAAATTCATATGATAATTAAAAAAGGGGACTAGAAAAATGGATAATAAGAAAAAGAATTTTAGAATTCTCGCAATTTCTTTAGTGCTATGCTTAATAAGTATGATTGGTGCCTCTGCAGTACAAACATCAGGTGGTAGAGTTGAAATTAAGGATTTACGTTGGGAAACTCCATCTGGGCATCTTATGAGTGCATTGCTTTTTATTCCTGAAAATGCTACAAAGGATACACCAGCTCCTGCGATTATTACTAGTCATGGTTGGTACAACAATCGTGAAATGCAGGATTTAAATTATGTTGAGTATTCACGTCGTGGCTATGTTGTTATGTCAATTGATATGTATGGGCATGGAAATTCTGATGCTGTAACTCCAGAAGAGTGGGAAAATCGTGGTACTGGTATGTATGATGCAGTAGAACTTATGTCTAGTCTTCCTTATGTAGATAAAACACGTATAGGTGTTACTGGGCATTCGAATGGAGCTAGAGCTGCTAACTGGTCTATTAAAGACGACAATCTTAAGGAGAAAGATGAGCAGCTAATTTCTGCTGTTTTGCTTATTGGTAATGATGCAATGTATACAAATGATCCAGGCGAGCCATTGTACTGGGCTTTCAGGACGGATGAACAAGAATATGACAATGTATATGGCAACCGTGATGTTGGTATTATTGCAGCTCAATATGATGAATTTTTCTTCCGTAGCAAGACAGAAAATGGTGGGTATACAGTTCCTCGAGACTATCTTAAAACTGAGTATGCACAATCTTTTTTAAATTTTGGTGTAGATCCAAAAGTTGAAGGTGAAACTCGTACAAGTGAAACTATTTATAAACAAGAAGTTGATGGTGAAACATCTAGTCGTGTTATTTATAATCCTGCACAAATTCACCCTTGGAATCATTTTTCTGCAAAATGTGCTTCATATGGTATAGAATTTTTCGAAGATGCTTTTGGTGCACCAAATCCAATTTCATCGTCTAGCCAAATTTGGCAATTTAAAGTTCTATTTAACCTTATTGGACTAATCGGATTTATAATGTTCATTGTAAGTTTCACTAAAGCGATGTTATATACAAGAGCTTTTGAATCTCTAAGAGCTTCTGAAGAAGTAACAATTGCACCAGCTCCTGCGGCTGAAGGTAAGGCTTGGTTCTGGGGAGGTTTAATCGTAAGTACAATAATTTCTGGTTTTACTTATATAAAACTTTTCAATGCAACTATGAGCAGTATTCCTTCGTTTTTCCCACAAGAGCCTGTATATTTCATAGGCATTTGGAGTGCAGTTATGGGAGTTGTTACCTTACTTATCATGCTATTGTCATATAAGTTATATGGCAAAAAACAAGGAGTAGATCTTCATGAAAATGGTGTTGCTATAAGTTCTAAAAATTTACTTAAGACTATTGGATTGTCTTTAATTGTAGTTGTTGTATCTTTTGCGCTTGTGTTTATTGCAGATTACTTCTTTAAGACAGATTTCCGTATATGGGTAATTGCTATTAAAGCCTTTACACCAGATAAAATTGCTATCACTTTAAGATATTTACCATTGTTCCTTATATTCTATATTGCAAATTCTATGTCTGTTAACAGTTTCAACTATGTTTCTATAGGCAAAAAGGAATGGATGAATACTGCCGTATTAGCTTTATTTAATGGATTAAGTGCTATTGTCATTGTGGCTATGCAGTATATTACATTCTTTAAAACGGGAGATGTATTCTTTAAAAGTATTTCAACTATAGCGGAGATTTGGTTGTTCCCTATTGTTGTTATTTTACCACTTGCAGCTGTTGTTTCTCGAAAAATTTATCGAGCAACAAACAATCCTTATCTTGCAGGCATAATTAATGCTATTGTTGTAACTTTGATGACATGTACTAATACTCTTACTCAACTATAGATTTTATATAGATAAGTGTTTTGATTAGAATTATGACAATCATATAAATTGTATTGTATAAATAATAAAAGTATTAGGGGGATTAGCACAGTGGAAAAGAAGTATATAATGGCACTAGATCAAGGCACTACAAGTTCAAGGACTATACTGTTTAACAAAAATGCAGAAATAGTTCAAGTAGCTCAAAAAGAGTTCAAACAAATATACCCAAAACCAGGTTGGGTAGAACACGATCCAATGGAAATATGGGGTAGCCAAATGGGAGTGGCAAGAGAAGTATTAGAAACTGCCGGGGTTAGACCTCAAGAAGTAGCTGCTATAGGCATTACAAACCAAAGAGAAACTACTGTAGTATGGGATAAAAACACAGGGAAACCTATATACAATGCCATAGTTTGGCAATGTAGAAGAACGGCTCCAATATGTGATGAATTGAAAAAAAGAGGATTAGAAGAATATATAAAAGATAATACAGGACTAGTAATAGATGCATATTTTTCAGGTACCAAAATCAAATGGATACTTGACAATGTAGAAGGGGCTAGGGAAAAAGCAGAAAATGGGGAGCTCCTCTTTGGAAATATTGACACTTGGCTACTTTGGAATTTGACCAGAGGCAAAGTTCATGTAACTGATTATTCAAATGCATCAAGGACTATGCTATTTAATATAAAGAATTTATGCTGGGATGAAAAAATATTAAAAGAATTAGATATTCCTATTTCGATGTTGCCAGAAGCAAGGCCATCCAGTGAAGTATATGGCGTAACAGACGAAAAAACTTTTGGCGGAGCTGAAATTCCTATAGCAGGAATAGCAGGAGATCAGCAAGCAGCACTATTTGGTCAGGCTTGCTATGGAGAAGGAATGGCTAAAAACACCTATGGTACAGGTTGCTTCATGCTCATGAATACAGGTGAAGTAGCAGTGCCATCAAAAAATGGATTACTTACAACAATTGCTTGGGGTCTTGACGGGAAAGTCAACTATGCACTAGAAGGTAGTATATTTATAGCAGGAGCACTTATTCAATGGTTAAGAGATGAATTAAGACTTATATCAGATTCAGCAGATAGTGAATATTTTGCTTCAAAGGTTGAGGATACAAACGGAGTATATATAGTGCCAGCATTTGTAGGTCTTGGAGCTCCATATTGGGATATGTATGCAAGGGGGACTATTGTAGGGCTTACTAGAGGGGCAAATAGGAATCATATCATAAGGGCTGCTCTTGAAGCTATAGCCTATCAAACCAAAGATGTATTACAGGCAATGGAAGAAGATTCAGGAATAGCCCTAAAAGCATTAAAAGTAGATGGTGGTGCTGTGGCAAATAATTTCCTAATGCAATTCCAGTCAGATATATTAGGAGTACCTGTTCACAGACCAAAAGTTATAGAAACTACAGCACTAGGAGCAGCATATTTAGCAGGATTAGCAGTAGGTTTCTGGAAAGACACAGAAGAAATATCTACAAAATGGAATGTAGACAGAATATTTAATCCAGAAATGAATGAGGAGCATAGAGAAAAGATATATGCAGGATGGGAAATGGCAATTGAAAGATCAAAAAAATGGGAAGTAGAAGAACAATAAAAAAAGAATAGGGGTTTTCCCCTATTCTTTGCATCTGTCTATGATATCTTGAAATGATACTGAATCTAAATCATTTTTAAAATTCTCTTGAATTTCTTCCAAAGTTTTATGTACAGGACATTTTTCTGGGCCTTCGTTGTTACATTCTTCTGGATGTTCAAGACATCGATTTAAGTAAATAGGTCCTTCTATGGCTTCTATAACATCTTTTAAAGTTATTTCACTAGGTGCTTTTTTTAGAGCATAGCCACCTTTAACTCCCATGAATGATTCTACTATATTTGCATCTCTCAATTTTTGAAGAAGTTTTAAAAGAAACCTTAACGGTATATTTTGTTTTTCAGATATTATATTAGCACTCAATTTTGCTCCTGGTCCCAATTTTGATAGGTAAGCTACTACTCTCAGTCCATAATCAGCTTCTTGAGTTATTTTCATATTATGCTCCTTAAATATCAATATATTTTACCTCATTATATACAAGAAGGGCTATTTTGTCAACATAATATTGACATATTAATATCATACTATTGTGACGGGAAATAAGTATTTTGGAATATATATGTTGAAAGATTCTTTTTCTTGTGATAATGTTATTTATGAAAAAGTGAATATGAGAAAAGTATAGGTTATGTTTTGCATAAAGTATTAAAAGGGAAATCGGTGAAAATCCGATGCAGCCCCCGCTACTGTAAGTGGGTACGAAATCAATATAGTCCACTGGATTTTTTCTGGGAAGGCATTGAAAGTAGGATGATCCACAAGTCAGGAGACCTGCCTATGGCTTTTTTGAGTAAGTCTTCGGTGGGAAGTCTGAGCTTTTTTGTTGGTTTTTCAACGTATATGGAAAAAAATCCCTAAACTGAAGTTGGGGATTTTTTTAATACAAAAAGTGAGGTGTTTTTATGAAAAACAAGAAGTATTTATTATCCTTTATGTTTTTACTTCTAGTTTTAGCTCCTTCTATATCTAATGCTATGCATATAATGGAAGGGTTTTTGCCTGTGAAGTGGGCAATTTTTTGGACGATTGTTACGTTACCATTTTTGATTGTTGGTATAAACAGAGTCAACAAAGTATTTAAGGAAGATACAAATAGAAAGGTGCTTTTAGGGTTGGCAGGAGGATTTGTATTTGTATTGTCAGCACTTAAAATTCCTTCTGTAACAGGCAGTTGTTCTCACCCTACTGGTGTGGGATTAGGAGCAATTTTGTTTGGACCTACTACCATGACTGTTGTTGGAATCATAGTATTACTTTTTCAAGCATTGTTACTTGCTCATGGTGGGCTAACTACTTTGGGAGCGAATACTTTTTCTATGGCGGTGGTAGGACCACTAGTATCTTATGGATTGTTTAAATTTTTAAAAAAGAGAAATGTAAAAACTTCGGTATCTGTATTTATAGCGTCAGCACTGGGGGATCTAGCCACATATGTCATCACTTCCATTCAGCTTTCTTTGGCTTTTCCAGATAAAGTTTCAGGCTTCTTAGGTTCCATGGGAAAATTTTTGAGTATATTTGCTGTGACACAAATACCTTTAGCAATAGTAGAAGGCATCTTAACAAGCATAATTTACAATTTATTGCTTGAATACAATGAGGAAGGGGTGCTTGGAAATGAAATCATCAAATAAAAAAAATATATGGTTATTTATATTGGCAATTGTAATAATTATAGTACCTCTAATATTTATGGGTAGTTCTGAATTTGGTGGCGCTGACGATGCAGCTGAAGATATAATAGGTGAAATAGATCCAGATTATGAACCATGGTTTGACAGCCTTTGGGAACCACCAAGTGGAGAAATTGAAAGTTTGTTGTTTTCGGTACAAGTAGCTATTGGTGCTGGAGCTATTGGATATATTTTAGGAAATATGAAGGGAAAGAAAAAAGTTGCTTCTAATAGATAAATATGCTTATACAAATAGATTAAGAAATTTTAATCCTATGGCAAAATTTTTATTTGCCATAGGAGCTCTTTTTATAGCAATAGGTTTAAATAATTTGTATGTTAATTTAATCATATTCTTGATAATGTTTATATTTACTACAGTGATAGCCAAGATTCCAATTAAAAATTATTTAAAGTTTTATTATGCACCATTGGTATTTTTACTAGTCAGCATAATCACCATAGTTATAAATAAGTCAACAAATAGAGAGGTCTTTTTATGTTCCATAAAGATTGGGCAAAATTATTTTGGTATAAATGAGAATAGTTTAAGTGAATCAATTTTTATAGTATTTAGGGTACTTTCTTGTATTTCTTCTATGTTTTTTTTGTCACTGACAACGTCAATAAATCAACTGATAAAGGTATTTAAAAAATTGAAATTTCCTCCTGTAATGGTGGAACTCATTGTTCTAATTTATAGATTTATATTCATATTTCTGGAAGAAAGCAAAGAAATATACAATGCACAAGAGATGAAATATGGGTATGTAGGAATGAAAAATTCTTATAGATCTATTTCTCTTCTTGTCAAATGCTTATTTATAAGGATTTTTGAAAAATATAGGGACATGATTATTTCATTAGATAGCAAATTGTATAATGGTGAGTTTAAAGTAGGGTGATAAAATGATTGAGACCAAGAATTTAACTTATTTTTATGAAGATGGTACAATGGCATTAGAAGATGTAAGTATAGATTTAAACAGGGGTAGAAAAGTTGGCATAATTGGCTCTAATGGGTCTGGAAAGTCTACACTTTTTCTAAATATGATTGGAATTTTGAAGCCTAAAAAAGGAAAAGTATTATATAAAGGGAAAAGTATAGAATACAATAAAAAATATTTAAGAGAATATAGAAGTGAAGTGAATATAGTATTTCAAGATCCAGATAAACAGATATTTTATTCTAATGTATATGATGATGTGGCTTTTGCCTTAAGAAATATGGGATATGAGGAAGAAGAAATATTGAGAAGAGTGGACAGGGTTTTAAAAAGGGTAGGAGCTTATGATTTTAAAGAAAAACCTGTCCATTTTTTAAGTTATGGACAAAAAAAGAGAATTGCTATTGCTGGTGTATTGGTTATGGATGGAAGTACAATATTGTTTGATGAACCTACAAGTGGACTAGATCCAGTTATGACTAGAGAAGTCATAAATATTATAGAGGATATAAGTAAGGAAAAAAACATAGCTATTTCTAGTCATGACATGAATTTGATATATGAGCTTTGTGATTATATATATATATTAAATAATGGAAAAGTCATAGCTGAAGGTTTAGTTGAAGATGTGTTTGTTCAGAAAGAAATTTTACAAAAAGCTGGGCTGGATGAGCCATGGCTTGTAAAACTTCACAAGAAATTAGGAATTCCCCTTTTTAAAAATGAAGAAAAATTTTTTGAATATTGGTCTGAAAAGTATGGAAAATAATTCAGAAAATATTGAAAATTATCTTTATTTACATAGGTTTATAGTGTAAAATATAGAAAAGGATATTTTGGATAAAAAGTTAAAAAGGGGCTGGGAAGAAATGAGTTTACAATATGATGAGGAGTATGATGAATTGCTGGGGGAAGTAGAAAAAATTATTCTCGAAAGGTATGTAGATCAAAAAGACGAATTGATTGACTATTGTTTGAGCTTAGATAAAGATGAATTAAAAAATCTATATATGGATATTGCTTACTGATTGGTATTTGACAAAATTTTATTGTATTCATGTTATTTTTGTGATAGTATGAATTAAGTACAAGTGAATAAATGAAAGTATAGGTATTTTATTTAAAAGGGAAATCGGTGAAAATCCGATGCAGCCCCCGCTACTGTAAGTGGGTACGAAATCAATATAGTCCACTGGATTTTTTCTGGGAAGGCATTGAAAGTAGGATGATCCACAAGCCAGGAGACCTGCCTATGGCTTTTTTGAGTAAGTCTTCGGTGGGAAGTCTGAGCTTTTTTGTTGTGTTTAAAAAAAGTAAATCCTATAGTCCTCTGAAGACTGTAGGATTTTTTTATTGAGGTGATGATATGAAAAAAGCTATTTTAGTTGTAAGTTTTGGTACAACTTATGAAGAGACAAGAAAAATTTGTATAGAGAGTGTGGAAAATAAAATTAGAGATAGATTTTCTGACTTTGAGGTGAGAAGGGCTTTTACTTCTCAAATGGTGATAAATAAATTAAAAAATAGAGATGGAATAGTAGTAGATAATGTGAGTGAAGCATTGAATAGGTTGAAAAGAGAAGCATTTGAACAAATATATATACAATCTCTCCATATAATACCTGGTCATGAATTTGAAAAGTTAATTGGACAAGTTCATGATTTTGAGGAAGAAAATAAGAATATTCATATAAGTATTGGAAGACCATTGTTGTTTGATGAAGGGGATTATGAAAAAGTAGTAAATGCATTGGATATTTTAAATTTGAGGGAAAATGAAGCAATGGTATATATGGGGCATGGTACGGATCATGCCAATGATAAATGCTATGATTTGCTTCAGCAAAGCTTTAGAGAAAAAGGTTTTCAAAGAATTTATATTGGTACAGTTGAAGGAAAGAAAACTATTGAAGATATAATTCCTATTTTGAAGGAAGAAAAAATAGACAAAGTCATATTGAAACCCTTTATGTTGGTTGCAGGAGATCATGCCAACAATGACATGGCGGGGGATGGTAAGGATTCATGGAAAAGTATACTTTTAAAAGAAGGATTTCAAGTGGCAACATATATAAAGGGATTGGGAGAAATTGAGAGTATACAAGAATTGTTTGTTTCTAATTTAAAAAATATGATTTAGTCAGGAGAAATGATAATGAGCAGTTGTGAAGAAAAAAATGGAACGAGTAAGGGATTTATATTGATTTTACTTGTAGTTTTGTGTATTGTAAGTTTTTTTGTAAGCATTGGGAATGGTGCGGTGAAAATATCTCCTAGAGAAATAGTTGATGCAATTCTTTTTGAAAAGGATACGATTAATTATCAAGTTATATGGAATGTGAGACTTCCTAGAACTATAGTGGCAGGCCTTGTAGGAATATGCCTTTCACTGTCAGGAGCTATTTTGCAAGGGATCATGAGAAATCCTTTGGCAGGTCCCAATATCATAGGGGTTTCTTCTGGCGGAGGGCTTATGGCTTTAACAATTCTCATATTATTTCCTGAATTTTATTATTTAGTTCCAGCAGGTGCTTTCATAGGTTCACTATTAGCTACTTTATTTATATATTGTTTAGCTTGGAAAGATGGTGTTCTTCCTACACGGCTTATTTTAGCTGGTGTAGCTGTTTCATCACTTTTAAATGCAGGAATAAATGCTCTTATGACTTTTTTCCCGGATAAAGTTGCAGGGGTCATAGGTTTTATGGTAGGAGGACTTTCAGCTACTACTTGGTCTCAAGTAAAATTGTTGTTTCCATATGCAGTTGTAGGAGTGTTTTTGACTATGTTGATTCCAAATAAATTAAATATATTGATGTTAGGTGATGAGGTAGCTACTGGGTTGGGACTAAATGTAGAGAGAACTAGATTTAGTTTTATAGTTCTTTCCTCTTTACTTGCAGGAAGTGCTGTGAGTGTTGTTGGACTTTTGGGATTTGTAGGTCTTATAGTGCCTCATATGGCTAGGCTTTTCATAGGTTCAGATTATAGATATTTGTTTCCAGCTTGTGTTTTTTTTGGAGCTTCAGTAGTTATATTGTGTGATACTTTGGCTAGAGTACTATTTGCACCTATGGAAATTCCTGTAGGAATTATAATGTCAGCTCTTGGCGCTCCATTTTTCCTATACTTATTAAGAAAAAAGGAGAGTGTTTAACGGTGGGAATCAAAGTACAAGATCTCTATGTGAACTATGGTGAGAAAGAAGTTATAAAAGGTGTAAACCTTCAAATTGAAGATGGACATGTAGTGACTGTTATCGGACCCAATGGTTCGGGAAAATCAACTATTTTAAAGTCTATATCTAGATGTTTAAAACCTGTAAAGGGCAAGGTTTATTTAGATGATGAAAATATTTACACTATTAATACCAAGAAAGTGGCTCAAAAATTAGCCATACTTCCTCAAGTGAAAAACGTATCTTCTGATGTAGTTGTAGAAGAGCTGGTTTCCTATGGAAGATATCCACATTTGGGATTTGGAAAGAAATTAAAAAAAGAAGATTTGGAAATTGTAGATTGGGCCATAGAAAAGACTGGGCTTAAAGATTTAAGAAAGAGATTTGTAGCTACCCTTTCAGGAGGAGAAAGACAAAGAGCTTGGATAGCTATGTCACTTGCTCAAAAACCTAAAATATTGCTACTTGATGAACCTACTACTTTTTTGGATATTTCTTATCAATTAGAAGTACTTGAACTTATAAAAGAATTAAATCAAACCTTAAATCTTACAGTAGTCATGGTTCTTCATGATTTAAATCAAGCTGCTAGGTATTCTGATGAAATATTTGTTATAAAGGATGGAAAACTGTCCAAATCTGGATGTCCAGAAGATATAATAAATGCCAGTTTGCTTAAAGATGTTTTTAGGATCGAGGCGGACATATATGAGGATTCTATAAACAATTGTCCTTATTTTATACCTAAGAAAATAAACAAGGTTGTTAATTGAATAGGATATGGATGTGATTTAATTGATAGAAATAAATGACGTGTCTAAGATGTTTGGAGAATTTGCAGCTGTAGATAATGTAAATTTGAAAATTCAAGACGGGGAATTTTTAGGTCTTTTGGGTCCTAATGGTGCAGGGAAAACTACAATTATAAAGATGCTCACAGGCCTTTTGAAGCCTACAACCGGCACTATTTATGTAGATGGAGAAAAAATGTCTAGAAACAATATGAAAATAAAAAAGAGAATAGGAGTAGTTCCTCAATATACCAATTTAGACAAAGAGCTGACTGCCTATGAAAATCTAATTTTTGCAGCTAAATTGTTTAAGATAAAGGACTATAAAAACAAAATAGAAGAGCTTCTTACATTTATGGAATTAGAGAAACACAAAAATAAAAAAGCTATGAATCTTTCGGGTGGTATGGAAAGAAGACTTATGATAGCTAAGGCTCTTATCAATGATCCGGATATAATTTTCCTTGATGAACCTACTGTGGGAATTGATTTAAATGGAAGAAGGAAGATATGGGATATACTGAAGGGCATGAAAGCAATGGGAAAGACTGTACTCTTTACGACTCATTATATTGAAGAGGCAGATTATCTGTGCAATCAGGTTTGCTTGATAAACAATGGAAGAGTATTTAAAAAAGAAACTCCTGAAAAACTCAAGAATGATTTAGGCATATATACTGTTGAATATTTTGACAGTGAAATGAAGACTAATTATGAATATTTTAAAGATAAAGATGGAGCAGAAAAGTATATTTCAAGCATTGAATATGTTTCATATACCATAAGGAAAACAACACTTGAAGATGTATTTTATAACTTTACAAATAGAAAGGTAGTATAAAAATGGAAGTTTTTGCTGTATTATGGAGAGAATTTATTTTTTTCAAAAGGAGATTTTGGAAGATAACAACTTCAGCTATTATGACACCCCTTTTATATCTCATAGCTTTTGGCTGGGGATTAGGTAAAGACATAGTCATAGAAGGAGCAACATATATGCATTTTGTCATGCCAGGTATAATTGCACTTTCTACTATGAATACAAGTTTTAATGCTGTAGCTATAAGAATTAATATTTCAAAACTCCATGAAAAAAGTTTTGAATACTATTTAACTTCTCCAGTAAATATGAGTTTATTAGCCTTTGGTCACATTCTTGCCGGTGCGTTTAGAGGAATGTATGCAGCTTTTTTGATATTTCTTATATCATTTATATTTGGTATAAAAATACATATAGATTTTTATTTTGTATTAATTTGTTTTTTAAACAGTTTTTTATTTGCAGCTTTTGGATATGGTGCTGCTCTTTCAATAGAGAGTCACTATGATATGAATAGGTTTACTACCTATGTAATGACTCCTATGTCATTTTTGTGTGGTACTTTCTTTTCACTTAAGAATTTGCCCCCTGTAGTTAAAGAGACAATAGGGATATTACCTCTCTCTCATACTTCCCAGTCCTTAAGAGATATTGTATTGAAAGGGCAGTTTGACCATAAATCTATATTAGCACTTTTAATTTATGCAATAGGATTTTATTTTTTTGGTGTAGCCATGAGTTACAGAGAGATGAATTAAAAATTAAAGAAATGGAGTGGTGAAAATGAAAAAGTCAAAAATTTTAATTTTAATTTTAGCTATTGCAATGGTTTTGTCAGTTTTCACAGGATGTGCTGACAAAAAGGTAAATAATGCTAATGAGGAAGTAAAGAAAGAAGAAAATAAAGCAGAAGTTGTAGAGGAATATGGTATATCTATTGATGAAAATACTGTAACTTTCACAGATGCAAGAGACAAAGAAATAACAATTGACAAGAAACCCGAAAGAGTAGTTTGTTTGTTTAATTCATATTTGGATATTTGGTACAAATGCGGTGGAGAAGTTGTAGGACGAGTAGATTCTGCAAAGGAGAAACCAGTGGAAGGTTCAGAAAATGCAGAAGTTGTAGGTGGACCTGGGGAACCAAGTTTAGAAAAAATTATATCTTTAAAGCCAGATTTGGTTATACTTACTGCAAACTTTAAAAAGCAATTGGAAATAGCTGAAATGTTGGAACAAAATAATATTAAAGTTATTGCTTTGGACAATGAAAACAAAGAAGATTATTTTAGAACTGTAAGATTGTTTACAGCACTAACTGATAGAGAAGATTTATATGAAAAGTATGAAGGAGAAGTAAGGGCTGCTATAGATGATATCATAGAAAAGGCTCCGAAAGATAAGAATTATAAGGTGCTGATACTTTTTGGTAGTGCAAAAGGAGTTACAGTTAGGGGTTCTGATTCTATGGTTGGAGATATGCTAAAAGATTTAAACACTACAAATATTTCAGATATAATCAATGATTCTTCAGATTCTAAAACTTTTAGTATGGAAAAGATAATAGAAGAAGATCCAGATTTTATATTTGTTCAAACTATGGGAGATGTGGATAAAGTCAATGAAAGAGTGAAAAAGGATGTGGAATCTAATCCAGCATGGAGTTCATTGAAGGCTGTGAAAAATGATAGATATATATTCTTGCCAAAGGATTTGTATATGTACAAGCCAAATGATAGATACGGAGAAGCATATGAGAGACTAGCTAAAATATTGTATCCAGAAGTATTTAACTAGAATATAAGCAGCAAGGATTGTGAAAATCTTTGCTGCTTATAGCAAGTAGAGGAGTGATTTATATGGAAGAAAAGAGAATTGTTAAATATCCTTTTTCAGCAATAGTTGGACAGGAAGAAATGAAAAAAGCTCTTATTTTAAATATTATAAATCCATCTATTGGGGGAGTGCTCATTCGAGGAGAAAAAGGGACTGCTAAATCAACAGCGGTGAGAGGTATAACAGAGTTGTTGCCTTTAAGAAAGCAAGTGAAGGCATGTCCGTTTTCTTGCGATCCTGAAGATGAAAGTAAAATGTGTAGAGATTGTAGAGAAAGACTTCAAAAGGAAGGAAAACTTGAAGCAATTCAAGGAAAAATGAAAGTTATTGAATTACCTATAAATGCTACGGAAGATAGAGTTGCTGGAACCCTTAATATTGAGACTGCTATTAAAAAGGGAGAAAAAAAGTTTGAACCTGGAATTCTTGCTTCTGCCAATAGAAATATTCTCTATGTAGATGAAGTAAATCTTTTGGAAGATCATGTGGTAGATATGCTTTTAGATGCAGCAGCTATGGGGGTCAATACTGTGGAAAGAGAAGGTATATCTTTTAGTCATCCATCTAGATTTATTCTTGTAGGAACCATGAATCCTGAAGAAGGAGACTTAAGACCTCAACTTATAGACAGATTTGGCCTTGTAGTAGATGTAGTTGGAGAAAGAGAAACTAATATGAGGATGAATGTGGTTAAGAGAAGAATAGAATATGAAAGAAATCCTGAGAAATTTCTAAATAAATTTAAAGATGAAGAAGAAAAGCTAAAGGAAGGGATAATGAAAGCCATATCAATCCTTGATGAAGTGGAGTATGATGATGAAATCATAGAAAAAGTATCTAAAGCATGTGTTGAATTAGATATAGATGGACACAGAGGAGATATAGTGGCTATTAAAACAGCTATGACTATAGCTGCTTTTGATGGAAGAAAAAAGGTTGAAAAAGAAGATTTGTTGGAAAGCTTAAAGTATGTTCTCCCTCATAGAATGAGAAGGAGACCTTTCGAGAAAGGAACTATGGATTTTTCAATTGTTGAAAAGATTATATTGGAATAATTAGGGGTGATTTTGTGGAGAAAAATATATATCCTTTTCCTGCTATAGTAGGGCAAGAAAAGGTAAAGAAAGCCATACTCCTAAATCTTATAAATCCAAATATCAAGGGAGTTCTCATAAGTGGTGAAAAAGGTACTGCCAAATCTACTGTAGTTAGATCCATAGTGTCCATAGCTCCTTGGCTTCACATAGTTGAATTGCCACTAAATATTACAGAAGATAGATTGCTTGGAAGTATAGATATTGAAAAAGCTATTTTAAATGGAGAAAAAGCTTTTGATGAAGGACTTCTTAAAAAGGCTCATGAAAATATTTTATATATAGATGAAGTAAATCTTTTAAGTGAAAGCATTGTAAATTCACTATTGCAAGTGGCTTCTTCTGGAGAAAATGTAGTTGAAAGAGAAGGTATATCTTTTAGTCATCCATCTAAATTTGTTCTTATAGGAACTATGAATCCAGAAGAAGGGGAGCTGAAATCTCAATTTATAGATAAATTTGGATTGTATGTCCATGTTGAAGGTGAGAAGAGCTTAGAAGAAAGAGTTGAAATTGTAAATAGAAGATTAGAATATGAGAAAAGTTCAGAAAGCTTTTATGAAAAATGGAAGTATGAATGTGATAAATGTACAAGAACGATAAAAAAAGCTATAGATACCATTGATAAAGTGACTATTTCACAAGAGATATTGGATATGATTCTAAAGATAGTTAATATGGTCAATTGTCAGGGAAATAGGGCAGAAATCATAATGGTTGAAACAGCCAAAACATTAGCAGCATTGGATGGCAGGGAAGAAGTGACAGAAAAAGATGTAAGGGAAGCTATGGAGTATGTTTTACCTCACAGAGGGAATATAAGTGAACCACAGGAAAATGAGGACAATTCAAGTGAAGAAAATGAGGAAAATAGAGATGAGCAAAATGAGGAAAATGAAGAAAATAGAGATGACAATGAAAAGTTAGACAATTTAGATGACATATTGGATGATTTAAAGGATTTAATGAACAACAATCCTACATCAGAGAATGAGATTGTAGAAGATATAGGAGAAGTTTTTAAGGCAAAAAATTTATTTAATGATAGAAAAGATAGAATGAAGAGAAGTGGAAGTGGTAAAAGATTAAAGACTAGGACAAGTTTAAAGGAAGGAAGATATGTAAGATATAGACTTAAAAATGGAGAAATAAGCGATATTGCTCTTGATGGAACTATAAGGGCTGCTGCTTTATATCAGAATATCAGGGATAGGAGAAATGTAGCACTTGCTATTGAAAAATGTGATTTGCGGCAAAAGATGAGAGAAAAACGTACTGGTACTACTATTATATTTGTAGTTGATGCTAGTGGATCCATATGCGCTCAAAAGAGAATGGAGGCAGCAAAAGGTGCAATTATGTCGCTTTTGACAGATGCTTATGAGAAACGAGACAAGGTAGCTATGATTGCTTTTAGAAAGGATAAGGCAGAAGTATTGTTGCAAGTGACTAGAAGTGTAGATTTAGCACAAAGATGTTTGGGAGATTTGCCAGCAGGAGGGAAAACTCCCCTGGCAGCAGGATTAAACAGTGCCTATGAGCTCATAAGAAGGGAGTCTTTGAGAGACAAAGAGATGATACCTTTTGTAATACTTATTTCAGATGGAAGGGCTAATGTTTCTTTAAATGGAGGAGATCCTCTTGAGGAAGCTCTCTATATTGGCGAGAAAATTGGAAAGCAAGGTATAAGAAGTGCAGTTATTGATACAGAAAGTGGTTTTGTAAAATTTGGGACATTGAAAAGGTTGGCAACTGTCATGGATTCTAATTACTATAGAATAGAGGATTTAGATGATAAAAAAATAGTCAATACAGTGAAAAATTTGGCTAAGCCAAGTTTATAAATAAAAAGGAGGAAGAAACATATGAAGAAAAAAATCTTAACAATTTTTATGGTATTGGTTTTATTATCAACAATTTTATCAGGTTGTGGGGAAAAGGAACCGGTAAACACAAAACCTACTGAGGAAAAAACAGAGGAAAAAGCAGATACAACTCAAACTAGTTATCCATTGGTTATAACGGATGCAAATGAACGTGAAGTGGAACTTGAAAATAAACCGGAAAAAGTTGTAGTATTATCGGCAACATTGTTGGCACCATATTGTGCAGTTGGCGGGGAAGTTATAGGAATCAGCGATGATGTATTAGAAAGAGAAGATATACCAGAAGATGTGAAAAAGCTTCCAACTGTAGGTCCAGTTTATAATATTGATATGGAAAAATTGATGTCCCTTGAACCAGATTTCATTATAATACAAAAAGGGATTCATGATAGATATGTACCTATGTTAGAACAAAGTGGTATACCTTTTGTTGTTTTGCAGATGAAAACTTATGAAGATACATTGCAAGGTATAGGCATATTAGGTGATATTACAGGAAATCAACATGAAGCTCAAGAAATTGTGGATAAAAACAAGGAAAAAGTAGATGAGATTGTGGATAAGTTGCCAGCAGAAAATAAAAAGGTTGCAATACTTTATGTGACATCTGAAGATGTTTCAATAAAACTTGAAAATAGTATTGCTGGTGATGTAGCTAATATTTTGAAGTTAGACAACATGTCTAGTGGAGTTAAACCAGCTAAAATGGGCTCTGAAACTGCACCTTTTAGTATGGAAAGAATAGTTGAGTACGATCCAGATGTAATACTTGTTACTACTATGGTTCATTCTAAAGAAATAGCGGAAGAAAGAATGAAAAAAGATGTGGAAACAAATCCAGCGTGGAGTGAACTTAGAGCTATTAAGGAAGGAAATATGAAATATCTACCTCAAGATATGTTCTTGCAAAATGCGGGACAGGGATATTGGAAGGCAGTAGAATATATGGCTAAAGCAGTATATCCAGAGGTGTATGGCGATGTTGAAGATTAATGAAAGAAAAAATACTACAGCATGGAAAGTATTTATTCTCATTATATTTGGAGTTTTACTTGTGATAAGTTTTTTTGTAAGCAATTCGTTTGGAACTATGAAATTGACTAATAAAGATATAATCAAAGCTATTTTTGTAGATGAAACTGGGGCTAAAAGGCAAGTTATTTGGAATATTAGATTACCTAGAACTATAGTGGCTTGCTTGGTGGGTATGAATCTTGCCCTTTCTGGGACAATACTGCAAGGGGTTATGGGAAATCCCCTTGCAGATCCACAAATAATCGGCATTTCATCAGGGGCAGGTTTGGCAGGAATTTTAATACTTGTAGTGTTCCCTGAGGCCATTCACCTCATGGCTCCAGCTGCTTTTCTTGGTGCAATAGGTGCTAGTGCTTTGATATATGCTTTGGCATGGAAAAACGGTATAAAACCTACGAGAATAATTTTAGCCGGAGTTGCAGTATCAGCATTATTGGGAGCAGGAATAACAACTCTCATGGTTTTTTATAGTGATAGAGTTCATGGAGCTATTATGTTTATGGCAGGAGGACTTTCAGCTAGGAGTTGGCCTCATGTAAAGATAATATTACCTTATACAATTGTTGGGATGACTGCTGCTTTCGTTATGGCTGATAAACTTGATATTCTCCTTTTAGGAGATGATGTAGCAAGAGGTCTTGGACTAAATGTAGAGAGGACAAGGCTTATTTTAACAGCTATAGCGGCATTACTTGCTGCTAGTGCAGTGTGTGTGGCAGGATTGCTTGGATTTGTTGGACTTATAATACCTCATATTTCAAGGATTATTATAGGGACTAATCATAAATATCTTTTCCCAGCATCTGCCCTTTTAGGTGGAGGAGTGTTGATGCTTTGTGATACCTTTGCAAGAACAATATTTAGCCCTGTAGAAATACCAGTAGGAGTAGTCATGGCAGCTTTAGGAGCTCCATTTTTCTTGTATTTATTGAGGAAAGTAGATTAAAGTTTAAGATTAGGGGTGTTATGTATGAAATTAGTGGTTGTTACTGTATCTAATCCTGTAGCTATTGATATGTCAAGATTCTACAAGAAAATTAAAGAAGAGTGTGGAGATATATTTAATTTAAAACTTTTTTATGTGGGCAGAGGATGTAAAAAAGAAAAGCTTTCTCAAATTGAAAATTGTATAGAAAAAGCAGATTTTGTACTTACAGACCTTATGGGAGCTCCAGAAGATGTAATAGTTGCTACTGTAGCAGGATGTAAAAAATGTAGCGGAGATATAGTGAATATTGGAGGACAGGGAAAGGAAATTGGTCCATATCTAAAATTAGGTTCTTTGAGTGCTAAAGATATGAAAATGGGTTCTAAGAAGGGGAAAAAAGATATTGATGTAGAAGCTATAATGAAAATGATGGATATGGCCGAAAAAATGGGGAAAGCTGTACCTTTTGGGAAACCTAGAGATATGAGAAACTTAGTCCTTATATCGAAATATTGGACACTTGCTGGAGAAGGGATAGAAGATTTATTTTATTTAATTCTCAAAGAGTATGGGAAGGTAAAAGATCTCCCAAAACCAAGGGAGCCAAAAGAAAACAAACCTATTTCCATATGTGATCCTCTGACTTTGAAGACATATAAGAATTGGGGAGAATATGCTGATGACAATGGTTTTGATGAAGATAAACCTATGGTTGCAGTTTTATACCGTAGTAACAATTATCCTCATAGGAGCAGTGGATGTGTTGGTAAATTTTGTGCTCAACTAAGTAAAGATGTGAATGTCTTGCCTGTTGCCTTTAATTCAGTTACACCTAAAAACTTGGATGTATTGGAAGAAATTTTGTTAAATTCTGAAAACCCAAATATAGATTTAATAGTTAATGTAATGGCTTTTAGATTAGGGGCAGGACCTATGGGTGGAGATGCAGAAAAGGCAGTAGAATTGCTTAAAAAACTAAATGTCCCACAGTTACATCCTTATTTGATGGCAAAGAGGGAACAGAAAGAGTGGGAAGAATCAATTGAAGGAATATCTCCTCCAGAGTTTTTGGTTTCTGTCATGTTGCCTGAACTTGATGGTTCTATAGAATCTATACCTATAGGAGCTATAAAGGTTTATGATAAAGATGAAGAATTGGATTTGGAATTAGGAGAACTTGATATTATAGATGATAGAGCTACAAAGGTTATTTCAAGGATAAACAATTGGATAAACTTAAAGAAGAAACCAAACAAAGATAAAAAGATTGCTATTATATGCTACAATTATCCTCCTGGTGAAGATAATTTGTTTGGTGGTGCGTTTCTAGATACCTTTGTATCCATAGAGAAAATAATGTCGGCATTGAAAGATGAAGGATACAATGTAGATGCTAAAACTAGCGATGAATTGATGGAATATTTTACAGCAGGTAAAATTGTTAATTCTGGAAGATGGATAAATGGAAAGCAAAGTGAATATATGATTAGCTATGAAAAGGATAAATATTATGAAACTATAAAGAGCAAAGATTGGTACGATGAGATGATAAGCCAATGGGGAGAAATTCCAGGAAAGGTAATGACCGAGGATGAAAAATTTCTTATTCCAGGGAAAGAATTTGGAAATGTATTTGTAGGACTTCAACCATCTAGAGGAGTTCATGAAAATCCAGAAAAATCCTATCACGACAAGACATTGTTTCCTCATCATCAATACATAGCTTTTTATAAATGGTTAAAAGAAGAATTTAAAGCAGATGCGATAATTCATGTTGGAACTCATGGGACATTGGAATTTTTGAAGGGAAAAGAATGTGGAATGTCTAAAGATTGTTTTCCAGATATGCTAGTATATGATATTCCTCATGCCTATCTATACTATTGTGGCAATCCTGCAGAATCAGTCATAGCTAAAAGACGTTCTCATGCGGTATTGGTTGGATATCAGTCACCACCATATACAGAAGCTGAACTATATGGAGAATTGCTTGTGTTAGAAACCTTGTTAAATGAGTTAAAAGAAGCAGAGCGAGTAGATCCTATAAGGTGTGATGATTTAAAGGCAAAGATAAAAGAAAAGGCTTGTGAACTCAATTTTGATGGAGAAGATTTGGAAATGTTAGAAAGAGAGCTTTATAGAATTAAAAGATCTCTTATTCCAAAAGGATTACATATATTTGGACAAGGATATTCTTCTAGTGAAGCCTGTGACTATATGAAATTTGTATTGAGATATGATAGAGGAAACATAAAATCTATACGAAGGCTAGTAGCAGAAAGTGAAGAGTTAGACTATGATGAATTGATTGATAGAAATGATACAGAAAGGCTTACTTATTTAGATAAAAAATCTGTTGACATCATAGAAAAGTATGTATCAGAGGAAATTTGTGAAGATAGGTATTTAGATACATTAGAGTTTGGTATGGAATGCTACAATGTTTCAAAAGAATGTTATGAAATAAAAGGGCTACTTAAAGTATTGGGTGGAGAATATCTACCTGCAAAGTTGGCTGGTGATACTGTAAGAAGCCCTGAAGTATTGCCTACTGGATATAATCTCTATCAATTTGATCCTAGACTTGTACCTAGTGAAGTAGCTTGTGAAAGAGGGGCAAGAATTGCAGACAATACTATAAAGGAGTTCATGAAATCTAATGGAGAATATCCCAATTCAGTAGCCATAGTTTTGTGGGGATTGGAGACTTCAAGAACTCAAGGTGAAACTTTAGGACAGATATTCCGTTATTTAGGTGTAAGGGTTGTTAGAGATAGAGGTTTTGACCCTGAATATGAGATAATACCACTTGAAGAATTGGGTAGGCCTAGAATAGATATAACTATTAATATGTGTGGATTCTTTAGGGATATGTTTTACAATATGATTCAGTTTATGAACAAGGTCTTTAGAGATGTATATTTGTTGGATGAACCTGATGATATGAATTATTTTAAAGCAAATACAAAAAAGATTTATAAAAATTTAATAGCTAAAGGATATTCTCCAGATGAGGCAGAAGAATTGGCTGTTTCAAGATTGTTTGGTCCCAAAGAAGGAGATTATGGGACTGGCATTACAACTATTATAGAAACTAAAAATTGGACCAACGAAGAACAGCTAGGAGACCAATTTATTAATAGCTTAAAATACGTATATAGTTTAAATCATAGTGGACAGAAAGTAGAGGGGCTTTTAGAAGATAATTTAAAGACAGTAGATATCGTATCTCAGACTAGGAGCAATCATGAATACGAAGTTACTGATTTAGATCACTACTATGAGTTCTTTGGTGGATTGGCAAAATCCGTAGAAATGGTTAAAGGTAAAAAGGCTGAAATATATATAAGTGACACTACTGGAGAGTCTATTGAAACAGAAACTGTAGATAAATCTATAGAAAGAGGAGTTAGGACGAGGCTTTTAAATCCAAAGTGGATAGATGGAATGCTTGAACATAAATATCATGGAGTACAAAAAATATATGAAAGATTTGAAAATATAATAGGGCTTTCAGCTACAACAAACAAAGTAGAAAATTGGATATTTGATAGTCTTCAATCAACTTATGTATCAGATGAAGAATTGAGGGAAAAACTTAAAGAAAACAATAGATGGGCTTATTTAAGCATGATGGAAAGGCTACTAGAAGCAAATGAAAGAGGATATTGGAATGCAAGCGATGAGCAATTAGAAGAAATAAGAAGGGTTTACTTTGAAGTAGAAGGAAGTATTGAAGAAAAAATATAGCATCTGAAATTTCAGATGCTATATTTTTCCGAGGACCTTGTTTATTGCCATATTAGGTATGCCGATGGGTTCTACTATTACTTCTCCAGCATATTTTTTCCCATTGAATTCATAAAGGCCTACTTTTGGTAATTGGAAAGTTACAGTTTTGCTTGCATTTATACAGATATTTAATACTTCTCCATTGTCAGCATTTAGACCTGAAGGTATGTCTATAGCTAGTATATAATTGCTCTTTTCATTTATAAGGGAAATGGTCTTTTCAAATATTCCTTCTACATTTCTTTTAAGTCCTGTACCAAATATTGAATCAATAGTCATATCTGAAGATTCGAGACTTTTTGAAAGCTTTTTTAGATTTTCTTCACTTGAAATGTGATGTATATCAACAACCATATTGTCAAGTATATTGTAATTTAAATAAAAGTCTTTGCTTCCCTTATCTATATTTCCAACTATAAATACATCTACATCTTTTCCCTCTACTATTAAATGTCTTGCAACGGCCAACCCGTCTCCACCATTGTTTCCTACACCACATACAATAGTAAATTTGTTGTATTTTTCTAAGTCTATATTTTTCACTACTTTTAGGGCTGCATTTTCCATGAGAACTATTCCTGGGATGCCTATAGCTTTTATAGAGAATGCATCAATTGAGTTCATTTCAGTTGAAGTGACTTTTTTCAATTATTTCCACCTCCGATACTATTATGATTATATCATTTTTATTATTTTTTTTAAATGAGTATAGGCTATGGTATAATTATTATAATATATTTATTTGTCAATAATCATAGGCAAATAGAAATTTTCATTGTTGAGGTGAAATATGCTACAAATAGATGATAAACTTTTGTTAAATAGAGCAGGAAATACTGAATTTTATTTTAGAGGGCTTCAGTACTATCGATTAGGAAAGGTTACAAATGTAAAATACATCAAAAAAATTAATTATGTTGAGGCTATAGTGAAAGGTAGTGAAGACTATAAAGTCTATGCTGAGTTTTCAGAAAAAGGAAAATTAATTTCAACTCATTGTACATGTCCTGCGTATGAGAAATATCCAGGAGACTGTAAACATATTGTAGCTCTTCTTACCTTTATAGAAAAGTCAGAACTTAAAAATATTTTAGGGGAACTTTCCAATACGAACGTGGAAAAAGAAAAAGTTAAAGACATCATCAACTATTATAGATACAACAATGAAAGAGAAACTTTGCCTTTAAATATGGAATACAATTATGAATATAAATACAACAAATATGATGGAATAGATAATAGTTCTTTTTTGAGCCTTAGAATAGGAGAAGATAAACTCTATGTAGTTAAGAACATAAAAAATTTTTTTGAGAGTCTAGAAAATAATGAGGAAATACAGTATGGAAAGGGATTTACTTTTTGTCCCAATAAACATGTATTTAAAGATGAAGACAAAGAGATAATGAATTTTTTGAAATTGTTATATGAAAATCATAAAATGGATTATGGAGAAACTATATTTAAGGATAAGAGGATTCAATTGACACCAGAATCTTTAAAAAGATTTTTTGAGATGATGAAAAGTAGAAGTTTTAACGCTACTATAATGGATGAAAAATATGAAGACATAAATATAGTGGAAGAAAATTTGCCATTAGATATGTTTTTGACAGCAGAAAATGAAGAAATGGTAGTAGAAATGAACTTTGACTATAGCTTGAGACCTCTAACAAGAAATGGAGATTATTTTTTCTATAAGGGGAAAATATACAATCCTTCAGTGGAGCAGGCTAGAAAATTGGGGCCTATATATAATATAATAATGTCTGATTATGATGGGGTCATGAAAATACCTGAAGAGTGTAGGGAAGCTTTTATATCAGAAGTAATACCTAATATAAAAAATATTGTCAATATCCATATAGATGAAAAAGTTCAAAATGCAATATATAATCCAGAATTCAAGGGAGAGATATACTTTGATAAAGAAGGAGATATGGTAGTATGTAAAGTGAATTTTATCTACGGGGATATATCTATAAATCCTTTTAGTTCTAAGGAGGACAACAAAAGTGATAATAAAAAAATACTCTTAAGGGATATAGAAAAGGAAAGAGCTATTTTGAAACAATTGGAGGAAAGTGCCTTTAAGGTTCGAGATGGAGAAATATATATAGATGATGAAGAAAAAATATATGCTCTTATATATGAGACTATTCCTAAACTTCAAGAGTTGTGTGACATATACTATTCTGAAAACTTTAAGAATATAGTTTTTAGAGATTCTTCATATTTTTCAGGGGGTATAAAGCTTAATGATAATTTGAATATGTTGGAATTTAATTTTGAAATAGATGGAATAAAACAAAGCGAACTGACAGATGTATTTAGGTCCATGAAAGAAAAGAAAAAGTATTATAGATTAAAAGATGGTTCATTTTTGCCTTTAGATAATGAAGAACTTAAATATATGGGGGAAGTTTTTGACTATTTAAATATAAGTAAAAAGGATTTAGAAGCTGAAAATATAGTTATTCCGAAGTATAGGGCTGTTTATCTAGACAATTTTTTGAAAGAAAAAAAGTTGGATTTTATCAAAAAAAATGTAGGATTTAGAAAACTTGTACAGGATATAAATGAATTTGAAGATATGGAATATGAAGTGCCAGAGGAACTTGAAAATACCCTTAGAGAATATCAAAAATTTGGATTCAAATGGCTGAAAACTCTAGCTAGTTGTGGACTTGGTGGAATATTGGCTGATGATATGGGACTTGGAAAGACTTTGCAGATGATTGCTTTTTTGTTGTCAGAGAAAATAGAGAAGGGGCAAAACACTTCTATTGTCATTGCTCCAACCTCGGTTATATACAACTGGGAAGTAGAAATTGATAAATTTGCTCCCAATCTTAAGACTTTAGTGGTATCGGGAAGTAAAGTTGAAAGAATTTCTATGCTTAAAGATATCCAAGAATATGATGTAGTTGTTACTTCTTATCCCCTCATCAGAAAAGATATTGAGGAATATGAAAAATATAGTTTTAGAACTTGTATATTAGATGAGGCTCAACATATAAAGAATCCAAATTCTATTAGTGCTAAGTCAGTGAAAAGATTGAAGGCTAAAAATTATTTTGCTCTGACAGGTACTCCTATGGAGAATTCATTGCTGGAACTTTGGTCTATATTTGATTATATAATGCCTGGATATTTGATGTCTCATGGAAAGTTTGTAGATAAATATGAGAAACCTATTATAACCAACAAAGATGAAAAGGCATTAAAAGATTTAAATAATCACATAAGGCCCTTTATTTTGAGGAGACTTAAAAAAGATGTTCTTAAGGAACTTCCAGAGAAGATAGAACAAAAAATTCTCGTGGATTTGACCAAAGAACAAAAGAAGGTTTATCTTGCATATCTTAAAGCTATAAAAGGGGAAATAGAAGAAGAAATGAATACTTCAGGATTTGCCAAAAATCAGATAAAGATATTGGCTGGACTTACAAGACTTAGGCAAATTTGCTGTCACCCAGGAATGTTCATTGAAAATTATGAATTTGGTAGTGGAAAATTGGACTCTCTTGAGGAAATATTGTATGATGCATTGGATGGAGAACATAGAATACTCATATTTTCTCAATTTACAAGTATGTTAAATATTATAAAAGAGAGACTTAAAAGAGATTCTATTGAATATATGTATTTAGATGGATCTACTGATGTGAAGGAGAGGGGAAAATTAGTTGAGGAATTCAATGGAGGAAAGGGACAAGTATTTTTGATTTCACTAAAAGCGGGAGGAACAGGACTCAATTTGACTGGAGCAGATATGGTCATTCATTTTGATCCTTGGTGGAATCCGGCTGTAGAAGATCAGGCTACAGATAGGGCTTATAGAATAGGACAAAAAAATACCGTCCAAGTATTGAAGCTTATAACTAAAGGAACTATTGAGGAAAAAATATTTGAACTGCAAGAGGCAAAAAAAGAGATGATAGATAAGGTGATTACAGAGGGAGAAACTCTTGTATCTAAGCTTGGCGAGGAAGAAATAAAATATTTATTTGATATGTAGGGGGTAATAAACATGGAAAAAATGAAAGTAATATTTCATATTGATGAAATGGAAAAATGGAGCTTGACACTTATAAATGTCAGAAATCTTTTGAGAGATTCTGAAGAAGAAGTAGAAATAGAAGTACTTGCAAATTCATCGGCAGTGAAAGGTTTTACTCCTGATTTTGAGCTAGCTCATGTGATAACTAAACAAAATGGCAAAGGAGTTAAATTTGGTGCTTGCAAGAATGCCCTTGAGGCATGTGATTTGGGAGAAAGTGATATATTGGAATTTGTAAGAGTAGTTCCAAATAGCATGGTTGAGTTGATACAAAAACAAAGAGAAGGCTTTGCATATATAAGGCCTTAGATAAATGTATATAAATTGATATATGAAATAATATGAAATGAGGCGATGTTTAGATATGAGGAAGAAAAATACTTTGCTTTTGACATTACTGATTTTATCTATGATTTTGGTTTCTTGTGGAAATGAAAACAAAGGAAGTAAAAGTGAAATATCTTTATATCCTGCTTATGAAAAGGATCAGAACCAAAAATTGTGGGGCTATATAGATGCAAATGGAGATTTTAAAATAGAGCCCAAGTTTCAGTTTGCTGGAAATTTTGATGAAAATGGATTGGCAAAGATTTATGATGAAGAAAAAATGGGACTTGTAAATGAGAACTGTGAAACAATAGTACCTCCAATATATGATGCTATCAGTGATTTAAATGAGGATGTAATGAGTGCTGTTCAAGGCAACAATTACTCTATATTAGACAAATCGGGCAATATTCTTTTTTCATCTAGTGATTATTTATTTTTAGGGATATCTAGCGAAGGATATATATCGGCAGCCAAAAAGGCTGGAGACGATGTAAAGATGGGCTATATTGATAAGAATGGGAAAGAACTCATAGAGCCAAAATACAATATTGCCTATGATTTCAAAAATGGCAGGGCACTAGTTCGAAATGCAGAAGATAAGTATGCTATAATAGATAATACTGGGAAAGTAATCAAAGAACTTAAGTATGAAAATGTATCTCCAGCTGAAGACAATGAAACTTTTATTTTTACTGATGAAAAAAATTTGTATGGATATTTAGACAAAAATGGAGATGTATTTATAAAGCCTAAGTTTACCAATGCGTATCATTATGAAGATAAAATGGCTATAGTTAGCGTAGAAGATACCTCAAAGAATATTGGAAAATGGGGAGTTATAGATAAAAAAGGAGAATATTTAATTAAACCTAAATATACTAGTATAGCTTATTTAGGAGGGGGACTGTTTTCAGTATCTAAAGATGAAATTGAAGGTAGTGAAATGTATGTAAAAAAAGCTATTGTAAATCAAAATGGAAAACAGTTAACTGGATTTGAGTATTATAATATTGGAGGAAATAAAGATAAAAAGATAGACAATGGATATATTTCGGTTAGTGATGGAAAGTATACTTTTTTGTTAGATAAGAAAGGCAAACAGGTTTCTAAATTTCCTAAAATCGAAGGTGTTGGAGAAGTTTCTCTCAAAGGAGATGTGATAGCTTCAGTTATAGATGATAGAATAGCTTATTATGATTTCAAGGGAAAGCCAATATGGGAAGAAGACAATACTTATAAATTGAAAGGTGAAGCTGTTGTAGTAGAGAAAAAATATGTACCAGATATAGGTGTGAAAATATATTATCCAGAAATACAAGGATTGAAAGATAGAAAAGTTGAAAAATCTATAAATGAAGAATTATATAAGTTATTTGTTACTGAAACAATGAAAGGTCTTAAAAAGAACAAAGAGAAAACTACTTTGAATCTTCAATATAATGTTAGGAGAAGCAATGATTTATTAATAGTTCAAAAAAGTGGTTATTATTTTATGCAAGGTGCTGCCCATGGTATGCCTATTGAAGAAACATACCATATAGATTTGTATACAGGGAAAATATATAGCCTAAAGGATTTGTTTAAACCAAATAGCAATTATGTGGAAAAGTTGACCAACATTGTGAAAAAACAAATGGGGAAAAGTCAAAATGAAGGAACAAAAACATACCTTTTAGATGATTTTAAGTCTATAAGAGAAGATCAAAATTTCGTGTTATTTAAGGATTATATTCAATTGTATTTTTATCCATATGAAGTAGCAAGTTATGCAGAAGGTTTTGCAAAATTTAGCATTCCTTATGAAGAGATAAATGATATATTAGATACTGATTCGGATTTTTGGTGGTCATTTAATAGCAGCAGAGAGGGGAAATAATTTTCCCCTTATTTTTTTCTCTACAATTGCTATAATAATGTAGAAGGAGTTGATATATATATGGCTAGGAAGAGACCAATAGTTGAGATGGAAATAATAGATGTTGATTTTCCAAACAAAGCATATGGAGTAGTGGATGGGAAAAAGGTGAAAGTTAAAGGTGGAATAAAGGGACAAAGAGTGAAAGTCCGTATAAATAAAAAACGCAAAGATTATGTTGCAGGAAATATCATAGAGATAATGGAAAAGTCTCCGTTAGAAATAGAAGCAAAATGTCCTCATTTTGGTGGTTGCGGTGGATGTACTTATCAATCTATTCCCTATGAAGAAGAATTAAAAATAAAGGAAAATCAAGTGAAACGGTTATTTGTTGAAGAAGGAATAGAAGATTTCAATTTTTTAGGGGTTGAAAGGAGCCCAAGTTTAGAAGAATACAGAAACAAGATGGAATATACTTTTGGAGATGAACATAGGGATGGACCATTGTCATTGGGACTTCATAAAAAGGGAAGATTTTATGAAGTAGTCAGTGTGGGAAAATGCAATATTGTAGATAGAGATTTTGCAATTATATTAGGGGAAGTTATAAATTATTTTAGGAATACGGATATACCTTGTTATAACAAGAAAATTCATGTAGGAGTATTGAGACATTTTGTTATAAGAAAGGCCTTGTCTACTGGAGAAATACTCTTAAATCTTGTGACTAGTTCTCAAGGAGAAGTACCACTTGATGAATTGATAGATAGACTAAAAAAATTAGAATTGTATGGAGAAATAAAAGGTTTCATTCATACTATAAATGACAATGTAGCTGATGCTATAAAAGTAGATAGATCGGATTTGGTATATGGTAGAGATTATATTATAGAGGAGATTTTGGGACTTAAATTTAAAATATCTCCATTTTCTTTTTTTCAAACCAATACTTTTGGAGCAGAAAAGCTCTATTCTATAGTTAGAGATTTTGCAGGAGATATTGATGATAAGGTAGTGTTTGACTTATATTCTGGTACGGGTACTATATCTCAAATAATGGCTCCAGTAGCTAAAAAAGTGATAGGTATAGAAATTGTAGAAGAAGCTGTAGAGAAGGCTTACGAAAACTCAAAATTGAATAGGTTAGATAATGTAGAGTTTATTGCAGGAGATGTTTTAGAAGAAGTAGAAAAGCTATTGGAAAAGCCAGATTTAATCATATTAGATCCTCCTAGAGAAGGTATCAACCCAAAAGCACTACAGAAGATCATAGATTTTTCTCCAGAAAAATTCGTATATGTATCTTGCAACCCAGTTACATTGGTTAGGGATTTAAAAGAGTTTATAGATAGAGGATATATAATCGAAAAAGTAAAATGTATGGATATGTTTCCGAGGACGGGGCACGTGGAGTGCATAGCGTTGATACAAAGAGAAATTTCGTAGAAATCCTGAGATTCAAGCAGTTTTATGACCATTTTGAGTTTGTGGAAGATGAGCATAATTTTAAGAAAAAAGTACTGAAAAAGTATTTTAATGTTTCAGTAGTGGTTGACCTAGTTAGTGGAGACACAAAAGAATAAATTAAGCAAATTCTATAGCAGGAATTTTTCTTTAAGATATTATATGCTTGCTATATAATAATAACAGAAGAGTTTAATTGGCTGAGTATTTGTAGGAAGATGATAAGTAAAAATTATTTATGTAACAGGAGGTTAAAATGATAATTTATAAGCAAGTCGATAAGACATATTTCAAACAGTATGATAGTATTCCAATGCGTGTAAATGTGACAAGTTATTATATGATTAAAAAATTAAATCGCGGCTTAGGTGGTTTTATGCTTGTTGAAACTCCTGTAGAACCATATGTTAAAGATTTCTGCTTATGTGAAGATGAAAGTGTTACACGATGGGATAAACAATTTGATATTTCCAACTGGGCTTTTTTTATGGCTTTTGACGGAGAATATCCTGTTGGTGCTGCTACTGTTGCATCGCGTACCGAAGAAATTAATATGCTTGCAGGCAGAAACGATCTTACAGTATTGTGGGATATTAGAGTAGATGACCATTATAAGAGACAAGGTGTTGGCCAGAGTTTATTTGATATGGCTACAAACTGGTCTCGTGAACACAACCTTGTGCAAATGAAAATTGAATGTCAGAATAATAATGTTCCAGCTATAAAGTTTTACCATAAACAGGGTGCAATACTGTCTATGGTAGACGAGTATGCTTATTATAATGAACCGGAATTTCGACATGAAACACAGTTTATTTGGTACTTGGATTTATAAACAACAAGTATGGGGAAAGCAGATGATCATGCGAGAATATGAAGATAAGTATAACTTAGGCTAGGTAAGATGTAGTGTATTATTTTTTTAGGTAGTGCATATTTTGACAATGTATTGAAGTGAAAAGAACATTATAATAAATCATTAAATATCCATTAGTATAATATCCGAGTATAATGAAATATTGTTGAGTTTATAAGATTGATTATTAGAAAGTGGGGGGGAAGTAATGAAAATAGAATATGGAAGTGAATTGGACTTTCAATTTATACTTGATAACGATAGACATGTATCAAAACGATTAATAAAAAATAAACTTAAAGAAAAAGAAATTATGATAGTAAAAAATCAAGATAATAAAATTATTGGTTGGTTACGATACAGTTATTTTTGGGACAACACTCCATTTATAAATATGATTTATCTAAATGAGAACTATAGAAATAAGGGTGTAGGAAAACAATTAGTTAGATTTTGGGAAGCTGAAATGAGGAGTAAAGGCTATGAATTAGTTATGACATCTACCTTATCTAATGAACAAGCACAGCATTTTTATAGAAGATTGGGATATAAGGACTCTGGAAGCTTATTATTAGATAATGAACCTTTAGAAATAATTTTTACAAAAAGGATATAATTATAAATTATTAATTGCACATCTCTTATAATGAGTATCATAATTTAGGTGATTAAAATTAAAAATAATGAGAGGACCAATATTAAAAGAAAAATAGATGAGATGAATGGATTGGAATTTGAAAATTATCTACATTATGTTTTTTTAAATCTTGGATATAAGGTTGAAAGCACGCCCTATAGTGTTGATTTTGGGGCTGATTTAATTATCACTAAAGATAATATTAAAACCGTGGTTCAAGCAAAAAGACACAATAACCCAGTAGGAGTAAGTGGTATACAGGAAATTTTAGGAGCTAAAGGATATTATGATGCTAATGAAGCTTTGGTAGTTACTAATAATAGATTTACAGCTAATGCTCGGAAATTAGCTAAAAAGAATAATGTAAAGTTATGGGATAGGGGAATTTTATTTCAATATATTATTACGGAAGAAGAGCTTAATATTTTGAAAAGAAAAGAAAAGAAAAAAATTCGTAAAAAGAAAAATTCTTTCAACAAGAATATAGATATAATTATTGATACCATCTTTAAGCAATGATAAGATGCAATTTATATATAAAATAATAAAAATTAAATAAAAATTTAATTTAACAGCAAGATTAAACCCTTGCTGTTTTTTCATGTCCAAAATCAATGAAGGGAGGTGCTAATCATGGCAGAAGTAAGCTTTAATTACTATCATGGCAAAGAATCAGAACAGT
Source organism: Sporanaerobacter acetigenes DSM 13106 (assembly GCF_900130025.1). Lineage (NCBI taxonomy): Bacteria > Bacillati > Bacillota > Tissierellia > Tissierellales > Sporanaerobacteraceae > Sporanaerobacter > Sporanaerobacter acetigenes. The sequence goes on from NZ_FQXR01000011.1 coordinate 36,387, forward strand.
TTTCATTCTTTAGAATACCAAAGGTACTATATATAGATCCAATATTTAAAAACCTATCATCTGATGCCAAGGTACTTTATGGAATACTCCTAGATAGGATGGAATTATCTATGAAAAATGGTTGGGTGGATGAAAATAATAGAGTATATATTTATTTTACTATTGAAAGCATTATGGAAGTCATGGGATGGGGGAACAAGAAATCAGTAAAGGTACTTTCGGAACTTGATACAGAAAAAGGCATTGGGCTTATAGAAAAGCAAAGACAGGGGCAGGGAAAACCCACTAAGATTTATGTAAAAAACTTTATTGTGGATAACTTTTCTGAAATGTCAAAAGGAAATTTTAAGAAGTGTCAAAAAGACAATTCAAGAAATGTAGAAAATACATCTCAAGAAATGTCAAAAGGACAAGGTAATAATACTAATATTAATAATACTGAATTTAGTGATACTAATCCAATCTTATCTTCAGAAGAGAAAGAAAATAGATTAGGATTTGATAGAAGTAAAATAAATAAAGCTGAGATGTATAGAGATATAATTTATAAGAATATGGAGTATTACCATTATAAAAGATATGGAAGATATTCAATAGATGATATTGATAATATTGTAGAACTTATGGTAGATGTATGCGTTCAGGAAGGTGGCACAGTACCTATAAATGGGAATCAGATGCCTGTAGAAATAGTAAAGAGTAGGTTTTTGAAATTAAGTTCTGGACATATTGAATATATCATGAATAGTCTTGAAGATAATCCAAGTGAAGTTAGAAATATTAGGAATTACCTGCTTACAACAATATATAATGCGGTAAATACTATGAGCCAATACTATAGGAGTCTAGTTAATTACAATGAAAATGGATGAACTGATTAGGATAATTTAAGAGAAAATGAAAGGAGGCATAAAATTGCAAGAAGAAGTTACTGAAAAATCAATTGCATTTGTAGCTAAGAATAACAAGATGACATTATCTGTCTTAAAGACATTGATTAGTGCCTATCTTAAAGAAAAAGAAAAGCAGAAAATATCTAAGGGACAAACCATCAAAAGAAAGAAAATATCCTTAAAAGAGTTATCCAAGAAGTATGATGGTCTTAAAAGTATTGAAATTAACGAAGATAATATAAAGGGATTTGAGAAAACTGCCAAAAAGTATGGAATAGAATATGCCTTAAAAAAGGATAAGACAACAGATCCACCAACATATATAGTCTTTTTCAAGGGCAAGGATACAGATATTTTAGATACAGCTTTTAGAGAATTTATTGGGAATGAAATGGATAAGGATAAAAGACCTTCTTTAAAACAGGCATTAAATAAGATGAAGGAAATATCTAGAACCCTTAATAAAGATAAAGTCAAAAACAAACATCAGGAGCAAAGCCTATGAGTAAAATAATAGAAAATATTAGATATGAACTTTCCATGATAGATAAAAAGAAGCTATTTATAAAACTAGTGCCATATATATTTATCTATTATATATTCAATAAAATCAGGCAGATGTACAGAGGATTTCCAGAAGATAATTTCTTTATAATCTTGTATCAAATGCTACTTAATTTAGAAAATTTATTTAAATCACCATTTCCAAGCTTTCACCCTAAAGACATAGCATTTGGGATAATAGGGGCATTAGCTGTATATTTTATAGTCTATACTAAGGGAAAGAACGCTAGGAAGTATCGAAAAGGCGAGGAATATGGCTCTGCTAGATGGGGAAATCCAAAAGATATAAGGCCATATATAGATCCAATATATGAAGAAAATATTATACTAACACAGACAGAAAGATTAATGATGAATGGTAGGCCAAAGAATCCTAAATATGCAAGAAATAAAAATGTGCTAGTAGTTGGAGGGTCAGGGTCAGGTAAAACAAGATTTTATGTAAAACCTAATCTAATGCAGATGCATTCATCTTATGTAGTAACAGACCCAAAGGGAACAATACTTCTTGAATGTGGGAAATTACTAGAAAGAGGAGCACCAAAGAAAAAGCTTGATAAAAATGGAAAAGAGATAAGAGATAAAAGAGTTAAAATTATCTATGAAAGGGATAAAAAAGGTAGGATAATATATGAGCCATACAATATTAAAGTGTTAAACACCATTAATTTTAAAAAATCTATGCACTATAATCCTTTTGAGTATATTCGTTCTGAAAAGGATATATTGAAGTTGGTAAATACTATAATTGCTAATACTAAGGGAGAAGGCGAAAAGGCAGGAGAGGACTTCTGGATAAAAGCAGAGAAACTATATTATACAGCCCTTATAGGATATATTTATTATAAAGCTCCAAAGGAAGAACAAAACTTCTCAACATTACTAGAGATGATTAATGTTTCTGAAGCAAGAGAAGATGATGAGAACTTTAAAAATCCAGTAGACTTACTATTTGATGCCTTAGAAGAAATAGAACCAGACCATTTTGCTTTAAGACAATATAAGAAATATAAATTAGCAGCAGGAAAAACTGCAAAGTCAATATTAATATCCTGTGGAGCTAGGCTTGCACCTTTTGATATAAAGGAATTAAGGGATTCAATGGAGTATGATGAGATGGAGCTAGATACATTAGGGGATAGAAAGACTGCTCTCTTTATCATAATTTCCGATACTGATGATACTTTTAATTTTATAGTGGCTATGATGTATACTCAACTTTTTAACCTTCTATGTGATAAGGCAGATGATGTTTATGGTGGAAGATTACCTATTCATGTAAGATTTTTATTAGATGAATTTGCAAATATAGGACAAATTCCTAAGTTTGAGAAATTAATTGCAACTATAAGATCAAGGGAGATTTCTGCAAGTATTATATTACAAGCACAATCTCAGCTAAAAGCTATATACAAGGATAATGCTGACACTATTATAGGTAACTGTGACAGCATGCTATTTCTAGGTGGTAAAGAGAGATCAACTTTAAAGGAAATATCCGAAGTTTTAGGAAAGGAAACCATAGACCTATATAATCAATCAGAGAACAGAGGTAGGGAAAGGTCCTATGGTACTAACTATCAGAAACTAGGTAAAGAATTAATGTCCCAAGATGAACTAGCTGTTATGGATAGTGGAAAATGTATATTACAATTAAGAGGTGTAAGACCATTTTTATCAGATAAGTTTGATATTACTAGGCATAAAAACTATAGATATTTATCTGATTATGATGAGAAGAATAATTTTAAGATAGATAAATATTTGAATAAAGAATGGAGGATAAGAGGAAAGGAAGAAGTAGAGATTTATGAATATGAAAACTAGGAAAATGAAGTGGCATGGAGGACTATCATAAATAGATAGTCCTATTTTACCTTTCTCTAACAGGAAAACAGCATTCTGTAATCCAATTATCAGGATTGTTTTCAGTAGCAGGGCTTACATGATAAATATTAAACATTGGACCATCAAAAATATAATTATTATTTGATACCCAATGGGCAGCTGCTTTATTAACTAAATGAATTTGATTATAATGCCCTTTAAAAGTTACAGAAGCAACTAAAACCTCGGGGCGTTCTTTAAAAATTATATCGCCTTCATTTGAATAATCTCTATCAACAGCTATTTGTATTTCCACATCTACATTATTCTCCTTATGTTCTTTATCGTGGAAAATTGCTAATGAATAGCATGGATTAGGATAAGAAACTTTTTTATTAGTTAGAACCGGCATTAATTGGTGCCATAGTATCGCTTCATCCTCGTAGGAAGGGATAATTTGGCGAATACTTGCTACTTTCATTTTTGGTAATTCCTTTAATATAACAGAATATTTCATTTTATATTCATCCTTTCTTATTTGACTTAGTGATGTTTCAAGCAATTGCATTTGACGTAGGGAATTTTGATAATTTTCATTTATAATATTTTTTTGCTCAGTAAAAAATTCTTCTAATTTTTCAGGGCCTGATTCACAATTTAATATTTCTGAAATTACAGCTATACTAAACCCCATTTTTTGTAAAGCTACAATGGTAGAAGCAGTAGTTAGCTGGGATTCATGGTAATATCGATAGCCAGTTAAATTATCAATTTCATAAGGTTTTAACAAACTTTTTTCATCAAAATATCTTAACATACGAATGCTTATTCTTGAAAGCTTAGAAAAATCACCTATTTTTAACATTTAATCACCTCATACATGTATGAAATTTGAGCTCAATAATATTATAAACCCTTTCATCGTGTGGGGGTCAAGGATAATAATTAAATATTTGTTAATCAACAGAGTCAATGATTATAGCTCGAGATATAATTATTGACTCTGTTTTTATATAAATAAAAAATAAAATTAAATTAGGAGGTAATATTTATGGCGTTTTTTAACAGTGCAATTACAACTTTAAGTACATTGGTAACAGCATTAGGAGCAGGACTTGGTGCATGGGGAGTTATCAATCTTTTAGAAGGTTATGGTAATGACAATCCAGGTGCTAAATCTCAAGGAATTAAACAGCTCATGGCTGGCGGTGGCGTGGTGCTGATTGGAACAAATCTTATTCCATTATTAGCAGGATTATTTTAATAATGGGTGGGATATTTGATAAGCTTACGGAATATATCAAGGAGATATTAATAGGAATCATTGAAGGTAACTTAACAAATATGTTTACTGATGTCAATGAAAAAGTAGGCACCATAGCTATTGAGGTAGGGAAGACTCCCCAAGGGTGGAATAATAGCATCTTTAACATGATTAGATCATTGTCAGAGACTGTTATTATTCCCATTGCGGGAATAATGATTACCTTTGTTTTATGCTATGAGCCAATATCCATGTTAATCGATAGAAATAATCTTCATGATGTAGATACATGGATGTTCTTTAAATGGATTTTTAAATCTATTGTAGCTATCTATCTAGTTACTCATACATTTGACATAATAATGGCTACCTTTGATGTGGCACAAAACATGGTTTCAAGTGCAGCAGGAGTAATAGATATAGAAGCTAATATTGATATTTCATCGTCAGTTTTGAGTATGGTGGAAGTTCTGGAAGATAGATCAGTAGCAGAGCTTATAGGAATATCTCTTGAAACAACAGCGGTTAAATTTTGTATGGATGCATTGTCCATCATAATCACCGTAATATTATATGGCCGTATGATTGAGATATATTTAGTAAGTTCAGTAGGGCCAGTTCCTTTGGCTACTATGACTAATAGGGAGTGGGGGCAAGTAGGTAATAATTATTTAAGAAGCTTAATAGCCTTAGGTTTTCAAGGGTTTTTCATTATGGTATGTGTAGGAATCTATGCTGTATTAGTTAAGACAATTACAGTTACAGATAATATCCATGCAAGTATTTTTATGATTTTATCCTATACTGTACTTTTAGCATTTAGTCTATTTAAAACAGGAAGTGTTGCAAAATCAGTGCTTAATGCACATTAGAAAGGGGTTCAATATGAAAAAAGTTAAAAAAGGTAATAAAGATTTAAATATTAATCCATTATTCCTTGCTAGTCTAGGAATAGGAAGTATATCATTGTTAGTTCTTCATGAAATATCATTATCAAAGAAGGTAACAAAACTATCTAAATCATTTCGAAGATTTACAAATATAGTTACTGAAACTGAAGAAGAAAGGCAAAAATATGAATTTGAATGTGATTTACGCTTAGGAATATTAGAAGATATGATGGAAGATGTTTATAAAGATATTGAAGTTTATGGAGAATTTGAAGATATAGATGGAACGGAGGTTTAGAATATGGCTTTTGTTCAAGTACCCAAAGATTTGTCTATGGTAAAAACAAAGGTTGCCTTTAATTTAACCAAAAGGCAACTTATTTGTTTTAGCATAGGTGCAGTTATTGGTGTTCCTACCTATTTAGCAATAAGAAAAAATATAGGAAATGATTTGGCATTATTAATTATGATTATATTAATGATGCCATTTTTCTTTACAGCTATATTTGAAAAGGATGGGATACCTTTTGAAAAATATATTAAATATGTAATAAGGCAGAAATATATCTATCCAAAAGTTAGATTATATAAAACAGAAAATTTTTATGAGTTTTTAAATAGTAATGGAAAAGAAGTGGAGGTGGAAATTGGTGATAGAAAATCCCCAAGTAAAAAAGCAACAAAAAAGATTAGCTCAAAATCAGAAACAATTAAATAAACAAAAGAAGGAAGTAAAGAGAAGTAGCAAAACCCAATCTATAAAACAAAATAAAAAGAGAAACATCCCTCAATCTGCTCAGCAAACTTTACCCTATAGAAGAATACTTCCTGATGGGATATGTCAGGTAGATAATAAAAAATACACTAAAACCATTAGGTTCTATGATATAAATTATCTTTTAGCTCAAAATGAAGATAAATCATTAATATTTGAAAATTATTGTGATTTTCTCAATTACTTTGATAGTTCAATTAATTTTCAACTTAGTTTCATAAATCAATCTGGGAATACAGAATCCTTTATAGATAGCATTCAGATTCAAGAGCAAGATGATGATTTTAACGATATTAGACTTGAGTATTCTAATATGTTGAAAAATCAGTTATCCAAAGGGAATAATGGACTATTAAAAACTAAGTATATTACCTTTGGAATAGAAGCAGATAGCTTAAAACTAGCAAAACCAAGACTTGAAAGAATAGAATCTGATATATTAAATAATTTTAAGGTCATGGGGGTTAAAGCCTATTCCTTAAATGGTAAAGAAAGGGTAGAACTACTTCATAGCATATGTCATCAGGATACAAAGGAAAAGTTGAATTTTACATGGGATTTAGTAAAGAGTGGAGGTGTGAGTACTAAGGATATAATAGTACCTACATCTTTTAATTTTTCTGACCCAAGGAGGTTTAAAATGGGGGAAACCATTGGAGCTATTAGCTTTCTTCAAATATTAGCTCCTGAACTTACAGATAGAATGTTAGCAGATTTTTTAGATTTAGAAGATGATATTATAGTAAATTTTCATATCCAATCAATTGACCAAACAGAAGCCATTAAGAATGTAAAAAGAAAAATAACTGATTTAGACAGGATGAAAATTGAAGAACAGAAAAAGGCTGTAAGGGCTGGATATGATATGGATATTATACCATCTGATTTAGCAACCTTTGGAAATGAAGCCAAAAGCCTTTTAGAAGATTTACAGAATAGAAATGAGCGTATGTTTTTAGTAACCATAATCGTCTTAAATACTGCTATGAAGAAACAAAAACTTGAAAATATAATATTTCAAACTGGTGGTATTGCACAAAAATATAATTGTGCTTTAAGAAAATTAGATTATCAGCAGGAAAATGGATTTATATCTAGTTTACCCTTAGGAGAAAATTATCTTGAAATATCAAGGGGACTTACAACTTCAAGTACTGCTATATTCATACCATTTACAACACAAGAATTATTCATGGATGGAGAAAGTCTATATTATGGCTTAAATGCTTTATCTAATAATATGATTATGGTTGATAGGAAAAAATTAAAAAATCCCAATGGCTTAATTTTGGGAACTCCTGGCTCTGGAAAATCATTTTCTGCTAAAAGAGAAATTACAAATGCCTTTCTAATTACAGATGACGATATTATTATCTGTGATCCAGAGGCAGAGTATTATCCATTAGTAAATAAACTAAATGGTCAGGTTATAAAGATTTCTCCTACTAGTCCACACTATATAAATCCAATGGATCTAAATTTAGATTACTCAGATGATGAAAATCCATTATCATTAAAATCTGACTTTATATTATCCCTTTGTGAGCTAATTGTAGGAGGAAAACATGGATTAGAACCTGTAGAAAAGACCATTATAGATCGTTGTGTAAGATTAGTATATCAAGATTTCTTATCAGATTCTAGAATGGAGAATATGCCTATTCTTGAAGATTTATATAATTTATTCAGGGAACAGGAAGAGGCAGAAGCTAAAAGATTGGCCACAGCTCTTGAAATATATGTTACAGGTTCTCTTAATGTATTTAATCATCATACAAATGTAGATGTAAATAATCGTCTAGTATGCTATGACATTAAGGAATTGGGAAAACAGTTGAAAAAGATAGGTATGCTAATCGTTCAAGATCAAGTATGGAATAGGGTTACCATCAATAGGACAGAAAAGAGAAACACTAGATATTATGTAGACGAGTTCCACCTATTATTAAAAGAAGAACAAACAGCGGCTTATTCTGTAGAAATATGGAAGAGATTTCGTAAGTGGGGAGGAATGCCAACAGGTATTACTCAAAACATTAAAGATTTGTTGTCTTCCAGAGAGATTGAAAATATTTTTGAAAACAGTGATTTTATCTATATGCTAAATCAAGCCGCTGGAGATAGACAAATCCTTGCAAAACAATTAAATATATCACCTCATCAGTTGTCCTACGTCACGAATTCAAATGAAGGTGAAGGACTTCTTTTTTATGGGAATGTAATCATTCCATTTGTAGATAAGTTTCCAAAGGATACATTATTATATTCTATAATGACAACTAAACCAGAGGAGGTACAGGGAGAGGAGGGAGTATAATGGAGAAACTAAAGGTATTTGAAAATAGTAACTTTGGGAAAATTCGTGTATTAGGAATAGATGGAGAACCTTGGTTTATAGCTGTAGATATTGCAAAGGTGCTAGACTATCGTACTGCTTATGATATGACTCGTATATTAGACGAAGATGAAAAGGGTACGCAGATTGTGCGTACCCCTGGTGGGAATCAAAATGTTATAGTAATCAACGAATCGGGCATTTATAGTTCCATTTTAAGAAGTAGAAAGCCTGAAGCAAAACAGTTTAAAAAATGGGTTACATCTGAGGTGCTTCCTTCTATACGAAAACATGGGGCATATTTAACGAATCAAACAGTAGAAAAAGTCCTAACAGATCCTGATTTTCTGATTCAGCTTGCACTAAACTTAAAAGAAGAACGAGAAAAAAGATTAATTGCAGAAACAGAGTTACAGGAAAATAAACCTAAGATTATCTTTGCTAATTGTGTAGAAACATCTAGAAGTTCATGTCTTGTAGGAGAATTAGCTAAACTTATAAATCAAGGAGGATATCCAATAGGACAAAATAGACTTTTTGCATGGATGAGAGATAATGGCTATTTAATAAGACAGAAAGGGGAAAACTACAACCTTCCTACTCAGTATTCAATGGATCTAAAGCTAATGGAAGTAAAGAAAAATATTATAAATAATTCTGATGGAACGGTAAGGGTAACCCGTACTACTAAAATAACAGGGAAAGGACAAATCTATTTTTTTCATAAATTTTTAGGAGAAAGGGCCTATGAAATCTTATAAAAACAATATAAGAGACTATCAATATAATTATTTTAAAAGAAAAGTGGGGTGATAAAATTGGATGGAAAGAGAAAAAAATTAAAATCTAAAGCCAAAGTAATTCAAAAATATTCTAAAGATGGATTAGTAGAGCATAATCTTTTAGAAAACACTACTAGAAATATTAGTCGGAAAATAGAGGATGTAAACTTAGAAAAGGCTCTTAAAGAAAAAAAGGTAGAATCCATCAATTATTCTAGGGATAGAGGAAATAATGAATTTACAAGAAAAAAGCCAAAGGTATCAATTGGAAAAACTCTGGAAGATTCTATGGTTTCAAATAATTCCAATGTAATTCATAAAGATAATGAGTATGGATTAGCAGATGATATTTCTATATCGGAGTTGAATGAAGAAGCCATAGAAGCAATAGATGAACAACAGACTCAGGGGAAAGGTGAGATAGAAAACAATTATATAGAAACTATAAAACAAGATGAATATGATCCAAGTAGGAAGCAAATAAATAATTATGCCCCAAGGCATTATAGTGAGCCAAAACCATATGAAAACATAAATAATACACATTTACCAATAGATAGAATTGAAAATGACATAGGGAATAAATTAAATCATAAAAAAGAATATATCCTTGGACATAAAGGAAGATATAAGCAGAAAGAAAGCTCTACTAAGCAAGATTTAAAATTTTCTAAAGATAATTTAGATATTTCAAAAGATAATCCTGAAGAAAAGATGGATTTTCAAAATAAGATGAAGCTAGAGTTGCAAACTGAAAAGGAAGATCCTAAGCCACTAGGAACCAGGGATTATAGCAAACAAGGAGAAAAAGATAGCAAGAACAATTACACTAAAATAGAAAATCCTTTAGAAAAAATAGAAAGAACTGAAAAGGGTTATAAAGATAAGAAAAAAACAGATGATAAAAAGCAGAGTACAAAAACCCAATCAAGACTTAAATTTGACAGGAAAAATAAAAAAGATAAATTACTTCATAATGCGGAGAATATAGATAATCCTATTAAAAAAGTATTGGGCACTTCGGGAGAAATCATAGATATTAGTTCTAGTAAGGTATTCCATAATAAAATGGAAGAGCTTGAAGATGAAAATGTGGGAGCAGAATCCATTCATAAATCACAAGAATTTGCAGAAGGGACATTAAGAAAAGGGAAAAACTATAGTATTCGCAGAAAAAATAGGAAACTAAAGAGGAAGCATAAAGAAATAAAAAAGGCTGAAGAATTAAAAGGTAAACTAGAATTTAATAAAACTATAAGTAAAAACGAGGCATATCAAGAGGCAAGTGGGTTTGGAAGGTATATACAAAACTGGAGGATTAAGAGGCAGTATAATCAAAACACCCATAAAGCCTTTCATCAAAGATTCTTACAGGGCATTAAAGGAAGCTTAGATACGGTAAAGGAAATTACAAAAAGGGCTAATAAAAAGGCAGGTGTATATGTAATTGCACTTGCTTTTTTATTTATGATGATTATGGTAACTACCCAATCCTGCTCAAATATTATAATGGGGGGATTAGGTACTATAGCAGGAACATCATATCAGGCTTCTGATACAGAAGTAACAGCTGCCGATGTTGAATATACCAGATTAGAAACAGGGTTACTTATGACTCTAAAAGATATAGAAAAGGATCATCCAGGATATGATGGATATCGATATAATTTAGATGGAGTAGGTCATGATCCCCATGAATTATTGGCATATTTAACTGCAAAATATGGAGATTTTAAAGCAGATAGAATAAAAAATGAGATAAAAAGAATATTTAATGAGCAATATGAATTAACTCTAAAAGAAATATATGAAATAGAGGATGAAGATGAAAGGAGGATACTCGTAACAACACTGTCTACTAGAGCATTATCAGAAGTACTAGAGGAAAATCTAAATGGAGAAGAAAAAGAGCTTTATGATGTCTTGATGAATAGCAAAGGAAACTTTATGGTATATCAAAGCCCTACAGAGGGAGATTGGAAAAAATTTATTAGCAGTTTATTTGGTTGGAGGATTCATCCAATAAAGCAAGTACCTAGTTTTCATACAGGTTTAGATATAGCAAAACTAGAAGGTTCTCTATTATATGCAATATTTGATGGCATAGTAAAAAAGATAGATTACGATAGGAATGGATATGGGCACTATATAATAATTGAGGATAAGAGTGGGAATACAGCCCTTTATGCTCATTGTTCTAGCATTGATGTGTTAAGGGGAACGAATATTAAAAAAGGAGATATTATTGCAAAAGTAGGGAGTACAGGAATGTCTACAGGTGCTCATTTGCATTTAGAATTAGAGGATTCGAAGGGAAATCTTTTGAATCCTTATTTTTATTTATACAGTGAATCAGAAAGTCCTATAGGAGCGACTGTATATTACAACGGCTACACAGGTAATTATGGAAATCCAGTTATACCTTATGATGATGAAACAATAAGAGCACTATTTAATGAGGCAGACAAGCATTTAGGAAAGAGATATATCTTTGGAGCAAGTGGACCAGAAAATTTTGATTGTTCTAGTTTTGTATGTTGGGTTTTCAGAAATTCAGGAATCCACAATATACCAAGGATTACAGCTCAAGGCATATTTAATATTAGTACACCAATTTCATCAAGTGAGGCAAAAGCAGGAGATGTTATTTTCTTTACTGGAACCTATAATGCAGGAGTACCAGTTACCCATGTAGGTATTTATGCCGGAAATGGAATGATGATCCATGCTGGGGACCCTGTTCAATACACTAGTATAGAGTCAAATTATTGGAGAAATCACTTTTATTCTTTTGGAAGATTAAGATAGGGAGGGAGTTATCTATGGATAAAAAATTAATAAAGAAGTATCAAGAATCTGAGAAACTTCAAAAACAGATCCAAGCTTTACAGGAAAAACTTAAAGGGATAGATAGTGAAGCGGAAGAGCTAGAAAAGACAGAGCTTCACAAGATATTTAGAACATCTAAGATTTCTTTTGAAGAATATACTCAGATTATTAAAGGCGTTTTGGATAAGGATAAATTTACTGAAAAACTACAGGAAAGAAAAGAAGATATATATTTTAGTAAACAAGATGAAAGAGAGGGTATGGATAATGAATAGATATATTAAAAGTGTTCTAACACTATGTATAGTAATGGTATTAGTTTTATTAAATAATACCCATGTTTTTGCTAATGATGACCATATTGCTAAAAAATCCTATTTTAGTGATATTATCTATGCATCAGACATTATTGGAGATGAAAAGCCAGATGAATCTATTGAAATTTATAGAGAAGAAGGAACAATATCAAATCCACAAATCAAAGAGCCTTCAAACAATTGGAGCCAGGAAACAAATACAATAAGATCTAATAATGGATTTGATGTATCTCTAGTAATGGGTGGGAATATGGATGCTATAAATCCCTTAGCTACTAAGCAGTATATAGCTAGGGCAGATATGACAGAAAATGTAGGGGAAGATGGTAAAGAATTTGAGATGAAATTGGATGGCGAAGAAAATTCAACTTCAAAGCAGACAAGGCAATTTATAACCTTTACCACTAATAGTGGAAAAACATTTCATCTAATAGTAGACCATGAAAAAGCATCTCAAAATGTATTTCTCTTAACAGAAGTAGGCGAACAAGATTTATTAAATATGATAGAAGGAGAAAAATCAAATATAAATGTAAAACCAGTAGTGGAGGAACCAAAAGAAGAAGAGCCTAAGGAAGAAGAAAATAAAGAGATAGAAGAAAAGCCCAAGGAGAAAAATAAATCTTCCTTTATATTTGTACTGTTAATCTTAGGAATTGTAGGTGGTGGAGGATATTATTTTAAGATTTATAAGCCTAGTCATGAGGATTTTGAAGATGAATACGATGAGGATGAGATGGAATATGAAGATGAGTATGATGAAGAATTTGAGGAAGGAAATGAAGAAAATAGATATTGAATATTGAAATTTTATAAATAACTAGGAGCTAAAATTTTAAAAGACTGAATAATCCCCCAAATATGATATAATTTAGAAAATAGCATGTTTGGGGGAGATATGATGTTTAAAAACGGGGCTTCTGTTTTAAGAGCAGATTTTCATTTACATACTATAAAGGATAAAGAATTTAAATATCACAATAATCCAAATGAATTTGTAAAGGAATATGTTCAAAAATTAAAAGAAGCTGATATATCAATAGGTGCAATAACTAACCATAATAAATTTGATAAAGATGAATTTAAAGCTTTAAGAAGGCAAGCTAAAAAAGAAAATATTTTTTTGCTACCTGGGGTAGAACTTTCTGTTAAGGAAGGGGCGAATGGTATTCATACTTTAATTATCTTTTCTGATTCATGGTATGAAAATGGAGAAAATAATATTGAAGTTTTTTTAAATCAAGTATTTGCTGGAGTAGCAAATCGTGAAAATGAGAATGTAAGTTGTAATTATGATATAAATGGGGTTATAAGCAATTTGGAGCAACATAATAAAGATTATTTTATAATATTTGCTCATGTAGATCAAAAAAGTGGTTTATTATATGAATGTGGGGGAGGCTTAATACAAAGGTTATGGGATAACCCATTATTAAAAGAAAGAGTTTTGGGAGTTCAAAAATCCAAAAATATTGATAAATTTAATAACTTAACACAATGGATTGGCTATGAATTACCAAAATTAGAAGGTTGTGATCCTAAAAAAATTGAGGATATAGGCGAGGGTGACAAATGTTATCTTAAGATAGGGGATTATTCTTTTAATGCTGTAAAATATGCCCTAATGGATTTTTCAAACAGGGTATTCTATGATATTCCTTTGTTTAAACATGGATACATCGACAGTATAGAATATACAGGAGGGAAATTAGATAATATAAATGTTGATTTTTCAAAAGAATTGAATACTATTATTGGAATAAGGGGGAGTGGTAAATCTTCCATACTAGAAACTTTAAGATATGGATTGGATTTAAAAGCAGATATTGATGATGATTATAAGGAAAGTCTTGTAAAATATGTTTTAGATTCTGGGGGTATTATAAAAATTAAGCTAGTAGATAATAATAATAGGAAATACTTGCTAACCAAATATTTAGAGGATGATAAAGTGTACATTTCAGATGTAGATGAAAATCAACTAAATATATCATTAGAATCTATAATTAATAATCCATTATATTTTGGACAAAAAGATTTATCTATGAGAGCTCCAGGTTATGAGTTTAATCTACTAAGTAAATTAATTGGTAAAAAGACGAAAGAAGTAAATGAAAAACTTAAAGGCAATAGCGAAGAATTAAAACAAAAGATAGAAGAGATAATAAAGATACAACAGTACCCGAATAGAATAGATGAACTTACTACTAGGGTTAATGATTTAAACATGAAATTAGCTATTTATGAAGAAAAAGGCATTGCTGAAAAATTAGACAAACAAAAACAATTTGAAGATGAAAGCCTATATTTTGAACAAATAAGTGGATTTATAAATGACTTGTCAGATGACTTAGAAAGTAGTTTGGAATCAGAAAAGATTAGATTACTAAAAGATAAAGCTAAATATACATCTAAGTATAATGGTGAGATATTTGAACGTGTAAATGAAAGTATAGAAAATATAATTAAATTATATGGAGGGCTATCTAATATAAATCAAAATATTCTTGCTGAGTTAGAAAAAATCAAGTCTGAGCAGAATAACTTTGTTGAATGTAAAGATTCATTAAAAGAAGAGTTTGCTAGGATAAAAAGGGAAATAGATGTTGAAACTTTAAATCCTGATAGTTTTCTAGATTATTCGAAAAAGGTTAAAGATACTTCAGACGAATTACAGCAATATCAACTAAAAATGCAAGAAAAAAGTGCTTTAGAGAATTCTTTAAAGAACTTATTAAAAGATAGAAAGGAGCTAGTACACGAAAGATTTAGACTTTATAAAAAAGAAATTGAGAAAATAAATGATTCACAGGAACAATTATCAATTGAAATTGAGTTAAAGGGAAATAAACAGGAATTTATGGATAAACTGAAGGAAGTTGGTCAAGGGACTGGTATACGTTCTAATAAATATAAGGATATTTCAGAACAATTTAGTGATTTTATAGCAATTATAGATGATATTATGCTCAATGAATCAAAAAAAATTAAAACAATTATATCTGGTAATGATTATGATAAATTTATTGAAAAGATAAAAGGTAATCTTAAAGATTGCATAGAATATGAAGTCCCTGATAAAGTAGATATATTATATCATGGGAAGAACTTAGAATATCACTCCCTTGGACAGAGAGCATCGGCAATTGTTCTTTTCATTTTGACCCAAAAGGATAACGATATAATTATTATTGATCAACCTGAAGATGATTTAGATAATAAAGTGATTTATGATGAATTGATAAAAACTTTAAAGGAAAGAAAATCAGATATACAATTTATCTTTGTTACCCATAACGCGAATATACCTGTTTTAGGAGATTCAGAAAAAATTATTGTAACGGAATTTGAAGATGATAAGATTATGGTTGACTCTGGAAGTATCGATTGTTCGCATATTCAAAAGAAAATTATAAAAATTATGGAAGGTGGAGAAGATGCGTTTGAAAAACGTAATAGTATATATTTAAACTGGAATATGTAAGATACTGAATGGTGGTGTAAACCACCATTTTTATTTTTATAGAAAGTGAGGTAATCAAATGAAACTAATCATTACAGAAAAACCATCCGTAGCCATGTCTATTGCCAAGGTATTAGGCGTTCATGGTAGAAAGGATGGCTATATTGAAAGTAAGGAATATATTATTAGTTGGTGTGTGGGGCATCTAGTAGGACTTGCCCAAGCTGATAAATACAATGAAAAATATAAAAAGTGGAGGTATGAAGATTTACCAATTATTCCATCCAAATTTCAGTATGATCTATTTGTCAAAACAAAAAAGCAATATGAAATCCTCAATAAATTATTAAACCGTTCTGATGTACTAGAAGTTATCAATGCCTGTGATTCAGGAAGGGAAGGGGAATTAATCTTTAGATTAGTATATTACCATTCAAAATGTCAAAAGCCTATGAAAAGATTATGGATTAGTTCCATGGAAGATAGTGCTATAGAAGATGGTTTTAAGAATTTAAAAGATGGAAAAGAATTTAATAATCTATATAAATCTGCATTAGCAAGGAGTCAGGCAGACTGGATAGTAGGAATTAATGCAACAAGATTATTTACAGTCCTATACAATCAACTGCTAAGTGTAGGAAGAGTTCAAACACCTACCTTAGCCCTAATAGTAAATAGAGAGGAGGATATTCGAAGTTTTCGAAAAGAAAAATTCTATCATCTAGATCTATATTTAGATGGATTTATGGCTAGTAGTGAAAGAATAAAGGAAAAAGATGAAGCTAATGAATTGAAAAATTTATGTATTGGGGAAATGGCCATTGCAAAGGATGTTAAAAAAGAAAAGAAAAATGTAAATCCACCTTTACCATTTGACCTAACCAGCTTACAAAGAGAAGCAAATAGATTGTTTGGATATACTGCAAAACAAACATTAGATTATACCCAATCTTTATATGAAAAGAAGTGGGTTACTTATCCTAGGACTGATAGCAGATATCTAACTGATGATATGATGGAGTCTTTAGTTAATCTAATAAATGGTATCGACAGAGATAATTTAGTAGAAAATCCAAATTATAAAAGAATATTGGATAGTAAAAAGGTAACAGATCATCATGCCATAATTCCAACCATACAATCCTTAAATATGAATATTGAGGACATTCCTAAAACTGAAAAGAATATATACAAGCTAATTTGCTTAAAATTGCTTGAAGCTGTAGCTGATACCTATGTAGAAGAAATAGTAAGAGTGTCATTATTGGTAGGAGATAAAATATTTACTGCAAAAGGTAAGAAAGTTGTAAATCTAGGATTTAAGGGTATAAAAAGTAGTTTTGATGAGAATTTCAATACCATGGAAAAGGAAAAAGATAATAGCATTTTACTTCCAGAAATAGAAGAAGGAATGGTATTTGAGATACAGAATAGTGAAATTCGAGAAGGTTTTACCCAATCACCAAAGCATTTTACAGAAGACACTCTATTATCTGCAATGGAAAGAGCAGGTAATGAAGAATTAGATAAGGAATTAGATGTAGAGAAAAAAGGTTTAGGTACACCTGCAACAAGAGCAGGGATTATTGAAAAATTAATCTCAGTGGGATATCTGGAGAGAAAAAAGAAGCAGTTATTACCCACAGATAAGGGGGTAAGTCTAATTACAGTAATGCCTGATAATTTAAAATCACCTAAACTTACAGCTGAATGGGAAAATAAATTAACTGAGATTTCATTAGGGAAAGGAAGTGATGAAGAATTTTTAAAGGGAATAGATGAAATGATTACAGATCTAGTCAAGACCTATTCCCATATTGCAGTAGAAAACAAAGAGAAATTTCAATCAAATAGAGAAGTATTAGGGAGTTGCCCAAGGTGTAAGAGCTACATCTTTGAAGGAAAGAAGAATTTTTATTGTTCCAACAAAGAATGTGGCTTTTCTTTATTAAAAGAGGACAGATTCTTTACGGATAAAAGAAAGAAACTAACTAAAGAAATGGTAAAGACTTTATTGTCAAAAGGAGAAGTAATAGTAAAAGGATTGTATTCAAAAAAGACAGGAAAGACTTATAATGCCTATATTTCTATTGAAGATACAGGTAAGTATATTAATTATAAAATGAGGTTTTAAAATTATAACAAGGCTTAATTTAACAGTCAAAGGAGGTAAGCTATGGCTAAAATTTATAATATACAAAACTTATTAATGGATAAGGCAAAGGAAATTGTAAATAGTAGTAATGATTGGTTTCAATTTATGAATTCAGCAACCTATACCTATAAATATCCATTTGAGGATCAGATTTTAATATATGCCCAAAGGCCAGATGCAAGGGCTTGTGCTACTATGGAATTTTGGAATAAGAGATTTCATAGATGGGTAAATAAAGGAGCTAAGGGAATTCCACTAATTGATTATAATTCTGGTGGATATCTTAAACTTAGATATGTATTTGATATTTCAGATACCCATACAACAAGATATACTGTACAGGATGTAAGTCTGTGGGAGTTTAATAAAGAAAAACATGGAGAAGCAATCTTAAATTTGGAAAATAGCTTTAATATCTCTAGCGATGATGCATTAGTAGAAAATTCAAATTTAGAATCAAGAATATATGAAATAGCTCAAAGATTAACTAATCTAAGACTCCAAGATGTACTATATGATATTGAAAGCTATTGTAATGATTCCTTGATGGAAGAATTAGATGAATATAATACTAAAGTAATCACGAGAGATATTTTATCAAAATCTGTAGCCTATATGACAATGAAAAGAATGGACTTAAATCCTATGGAATACTTTGAGGCAAATGATTTTATGGAGGTTATCAATTTTAACACCTTTGATATGATTAGTATTCTAGGAAATTATACTTCTCAAATGGTAGGGGAAATAATTACGGAACTTACTAGGGAAATAAATAAACTAGAATTGCAGAATAAAATAAGACAAGAAAATGTCCGAAATATATTGCCAAAAGATATAAGCTTAAGTTATAGTATGAGTGAAGGGAAAAGAAGCGTTAAAATCGAAAATAGAGGTTCTGAAGGGGAAAGAATTGAAGGAGGTAAAGGCCATGGTAGAGATGAAAATGATAAATGGAGTTCAATACCAAGTGGAGGAAGGGATTTACAATCCAGTAGTGAAGGAATCCAGTTTCGAAAAGATGGGAGGAACATACAGGATGGAAGGGGAATACCTAGTTCCCAACCTGGAATTGAAACAGGAGAGAGTAGCACTAGGCAAGTATGGAAGGATGAGGGAGAACTTCTTAAAGGAACACAAGAAGACCTATTACACAAGTCTAAAGATCCAAGGACAATTGATGAATCACTTACAAGGAGTGGAGAAGGAAGCACAGAGGATATTGGAGATAGAGATTCCAAGATATCAAAAAACGTGGGGCGTAACAGAGGAATTGAAAGCTCAGGATCAGATGAAGTGGGTAGGGATGATGAACAATATAAAGGCATCAATAGAAGAGATAATTCAGAAGGAGATAATATTCTCCTAGGTAAGGATAATCAATATGAATTAAGCTTATTTCCAACAGAGGAAAAGCAAAAAGAGATTATAGAGAAGGCGGTGGAAGAGAAAACCACTGCTTTTTCTATTTCACAAAAGAATATTGATGATGTATTAACTAAAGGTACAGGATTTCAACATGGAAAATATAGAGTTGTAGATTTTTTCAAGGGAAATCCAACAGAAAATCAAGTAATAGAATTTTTGAAAACTGAATATGGCATTGGAGGATGGTCAAATCCAGAACGTGGTGATTTTATAAGTAGTTCTAAACATGATGGAAAAGGGATTGAATTGATAAAGGGAAATATTTTAGAGCCTGATATAGCTATCCATTTATCCTGGGGAAAAGTTGCAAAAAGAATAAGAGAATTAATTGACATGGATAGATATCTAAACCAAAAAGAAAAGGAAGAATTAAAGGAGTACCATGAAGAAGTAAATGATAAAATTTCCAATGAAATTAGCCAAGAGTTATCAATAGAAGGATTTAATATAGAGGATAATAAGGTTTTAAACTATGAATTAGGTGCAACGATTTATATAGGTGCAAATGAATATAGCTTAATTGCTTTTCAAGGAAATAATGTAGTACTTCGTGATGTTCAGTATCCACTACTGACTGAAACTATGTCCAAAGTGGAATTTGAAAGAAAGGCAAGAGAAAATCCATTGAATAATCATCTGTTTTCTAATATAGAATTAACAAAAATAGAACCTATAGAAATTGAAGGAATAGATGAAAACATCAACGGGATTACAAGACTAACTCCCTATCAAGCTTCCCAACTTATTAATGGTAGATTACCAGAAGAATATGCGAATGAAAGTGGAAAATACTTTACTTTGGATGGGGATAAATGGGTTGGACTTGATTATTCAGAAAGTGAAGGATTTGTAGAAGAATTTGATAGTAAAGAAGAGTGTTTAAGATGGTTAGAAGGTGAGCCAGAAAGAATTTATGAGGGCATGAATATAGAAATAGGAGAACGTTCATATATCATTGATGAAATCAAGGATGATAGTGTTTCTCTTCGTGATATCACTTTTAGCGAAAATATTGGATTTCCAATCTTTCGTAATGAGAATAAAAACTTTATCTTAAGTGTTCTAGATGAAAATGAAAACATTAAATCTATAGAAGATAAGGATATGCCATTGCAGGAGAAGGTCAATTTTAAGATTACTAATGATGAATTAGGAATTGCAGGAGCTAAGACCAAGTTTCAATGGAATATAGAAGCTATTAAGACTCTAAAAAAGATAGAGGCAAAAAATAGATTAGCAACACCGGAGGAACAAGAGATATTATCTAGATATGTAGGTTGGGGAGGACTTTCACAGGCCTTTGATATAGATAATAAATCTTGGACAAAAGAGTATCTCAGCTTAAAAGGTTTATTAACAAGGTCAGAATATGCAAGTGCTAGGGAATCCACCCTAAATGCTCACTATACTTCACCTATTATTATTAAAGCAATGTATAAGGCTATGGGAAATATGGGTTTTAAAACTGGAAATATTTTAGAACCTAGTTGTGGTATTGGAAACTTTTTTGGATTATTACCTGAAAGTATGAATAATAGCAGACTTTATGGTGTTGAATTAGATGATTTAACTGGGAGAATAGCAAAGCAACTTTATCAGAGTAGTAATATTACTATTGGTGGATATGAGAATACAAATCTACCCGATTCTTTTTTTGATATGGCAATAGGAAATGTCCCCTTTGGTCAATACAAGGTGGCAGATAAGAGATATGATAAAAATAATTTTTTAATTCATGATTATTTCTTTGCTAAAACCATAGATAAGGTACGGCCAGGTGGAATCATAGCTTTTATTACATCAAAAGGGACAATGGATAAGGAAGGAGAACAGGTAAGAAGATATATTGCACAGAGGGCAGAGCTTCTTGGTGTTATTCGCCTGCCCAATAATGCTTTTAAAGGAAATGCAGGGACAGAAGTAACATCTGATATCATATTTCTTCAAAAAAGAGACCGTATTATTGATTTAGAACCAGATTGGGTTCACATAGGTGAAGATAAAAATGGAATTCGTATGAATCAATATTTTATCAATAATCCAGAAATGGTATTGGGTGAAATGATTATGGAAACTACCCAATATGGATTAGATAGTGCTTGTAAGCCAATGGAAGGAGCAAATTTAGAAGAACGGCTTAATGAAGCAATTAAATATATTCAAGGCCATTTTGAGGAAATAGAAATATCAGAGGAAGTATTAATAGACGAAGGTGCAATTATACCAGCAGATCCTAATGTACGAAACTTTAGTTTTACAATAGCTGATGGAGAAGTATATTTCAGGGAAAATTCACAAATGATTCGTCAAGATTTAAAGGAAACAGAGTTAGATAGACTAAAGGGAATGGTGGGGCTTAGGGATATAACTAGAAGACTTATTGAATCTCAAGCTGAAGATTATGGAGATACAGAAATTAAATCAATTCAATTAGAATTAAATCAACAATATGATAGTTTTGTTAAAAAGTTTGGAAGACTTAATTCAAAGGAAAATGCAAAGATTTTTGATGAAGATTCTTCCTATGCATTACTTTGTTCCCTTGAAATCATAGGCAATAATCAAGAGTTTCAACGTAAGGCAGATATATTTACAAAAAGAACCATAAGAAAGCATGTAGTAGTTACAGAAGTAGATACACCAAGTGAAGCCCTAGCCCTATCTATTAGTGAAAAGGCAAAAGTAGATTTAGATTATATGGAAGAACTAACAGGATTATCTAAACAAGATATTGTAAAGGATTTAGAGGGGATTATATTTAGAAATCCTGATAAATCTATAGGTCTAGACATAGAAAAAGGAGTATATGAAACAGCTGATGAATATCTCTCAGGAAATGTTCGTGAAAAACTAGCTTCTATTGAAAGGATAAGTAGTTTAGGAGATGAATTTGCCAAATACTACGAGATAAATAGAAAAGCCTTAATAGAAGCCCAACCCAAGGATTTAACCGCAAGTGAAATCACAGTACGCCTTGGAGCAACTTGGATACCAACTAAAGATATAGAAAAATTTATGTTTGAAACCTTTGAAACACCAGGATATAACAAATGGGATATTAATGTCCGTTTTTCTCCCTATACTGCAAATTGGAATATAGAAGGTAAATCAATAGACAAGGATAATGTACGGGCCAATATGACCTATGGAACTAAGAGAATGAACGCTTATAGGATATTAGAGGAAACATTAAATTTAAAAGATGTACGGGTACTGGATAAGATAACAGATTCTGATGGGGTGGAAAGAACTGTTATCAATAAAAAAGAAACCATGTTAGCACAGCAGAAACAGGAAGCTATTAAACAAGCCTTTGTAGATTGGGTTTGGAAAGAGCCTTCAAGAAGAGATAGATTAACTAAATTATATAATGAAAAATTTAATTCAATTAGACCTAGAGAATATGATGGAAGTCATTTGGTTTTCCCAGGAATGAATCCAAATATAGAACTAAGGGAGCATCAAAGGAATGCCATAGCTCACACATTATATGGCGGCAATACACTATTGGCCCATTGTGTAGGTGCAGGTAAAACCTTTGAAATGGTAGCTTCTGCAATGGAAAGTAAAAGATTAGGACTTTGCCATAAATCATTATTTGTAGTGCCTAATCATTTAACTGAACAGTGGGGAAATGAATTTATGCAACTTTACCCATCAGCCAATATTCTTGTAGCAACTAAAAAGGATTTTGAACCCAAAAATAGAAAGAAATTTTGTGGGCGTATTGCAACAGGAGATTATGATGCAGTTATCATTGGTCATAGCCAATTTGAAAGAATTCCAATGTCAATGGAAAGACAGAAACTTGAGATGGAAAGACAAATTAATGAAATAACTGATGGAATAGCAGAATTAAAAGAAAATAGGGGGGATAAATTTTCTATAAAGCAATTAGAAAAGACAAAGAAATCCCTTAAAGTTAAACTTCAAAAGTTAAATGATCAAAGTAGGAAAGACGATGTAGTTAATTTTGAAGAATTAGGTATAGATAGACTATTTGTAGATGAGGCCCATAGTTACAAAAATCTTTTTCTATACACTAAAATGAGGAATGTTGCAGGTATAGGACAGAGTGAAGCCCAGAAATCTAGTGATATGTTTATGAAGTGTCGATATATGGATGAAATAACAGGTGGTAAAGGAGTTATATTTGCAACAGGTACACCAATTTCTAATAGTATGACAGAGCTATATACTATGCAAAGATATTTACAATTCAATACATTAAAAGAACAAGGACTACACCATTTTGATGCCTGGGCAAGCACCTTTGGAGAAACAGTAACAGCCATTGAATTAGCTCCTGAAGGCACAGGATATAGACCGAAAACTAGATTTGCAAAGTTCTATAATCTTCCCGAGTTAATGTCTATGTTTAAAGAGGTAGCAGATATAAAAACTGCTGATATGTTAAATCTACCTGTGCCAGAGGCGGGATTTTCAACAATTGTAGTAGAACCTAGTGAACATCAAAAAGAGATGGTAGCAAGCTTATCAGAAAGGGCAGAGATTGTAAGGGCAAGAGGGGTAGACCCAAGCATAGATAATATGCTTAAAATAACCAATGATGGCAGGAAATTAGCCTTAGATCAAAGATTAATAAATGAAAACCTTCCGCCAGATGATAATGGGAAAGTGGCTATATGTGCAGATAAAGTATTTAAAATTTGGGAAGATACGAAGGATAAATCACTAGCTCAGCTTATATTCTGTGATATGTCTACACCAAAAGGAGATGGAAGCTTTAATGTATATGATGATATAAAAAACAAGTTGATAGATAAGGGGGTTCCAAGAGAAGAGATTGCATTTATACATGATGCAAAGAATGAGAAACAAAAGGATGAACTATTTACCAAAGTAAGAAGTGGAGAAATAAGGGTACTAGTAGGATCTACACAAAAAATGGGCTCAGGTACCAATGCCCAAAACAAGTTGATAGCCTTACATGATTTGGATTGTCCTTGGAAACCAGCAGATTTGGAACAACGTATGGGGAGAATAGTAAGGCAGGGAAATGAAAATGAAAAGGTTCAAATATTTCGCTATGTAACAGAGAATTCTTTTGATGCCTATTTATTTCAATTAGTAGAGAATAAACAGAAGTTTATTAGCCAAATAATGACTTCAAAATCCCCAGTAAGGTCAGCTGAAGATGTAGATGAATCAGCCTTATCTTATGCAGAAATAAAAGCATTGGCAACAGGAAATCCATTAATTAAAGAGAAGATGGACTTGGATGTCCAGGTATCAAAATTAAAGATGTTAAATGCCAGTTATTTAAGCGAGAAATACACCTTAGAGGATAATATATTAAAATTATATCCAAGCAAAATAAAAGTGCTTTCAGGACGAATAGAAGGATATGAAAAAGATATAGCTCATCTTAAAGGAAACACAATATCAAGTCATAAGGACAGAAAAAAATTTACACCTATGAAAATAGGAGAACAACTTTATATGGAAAAAGAAGATGCAGGAAAGGCATTGTTGGAAGTCTGTAAAACATTAAAAAGTAGTGAGCCAAAAGTAATTGGGTCCTATAGGGGATTCAAGATGGAATTGAGCTTTGATAGTTTTTCACATGAATTTAAATTAGCCTTAAAAAACTCACTAAATCACTCCACAACCCTTGGAAGTGATGTCCATGGAAATATTATAAGAATAGATAATCTATTAGATGGAATGAAAGATAAATTAGAAGATACTAAGGAACAACTTTCCAATGTTCAAATACAGCTACAAAATGCAAAAAGTGAACTATCAAAGCCCTTTGCCTATGAACAAGAACTAAAAGAAAAACAAACTAGACTTGCAGAATTAGATTCTATATTAAATATTGAAGAAAAAGAAGGCAATAGGGATAAAGAAATCATGGCTTCAGAACTTGACATTGCAAAGGAATTGATAATGGAATTTATTGCGGAAGAATATGATGAAGAACTTAGGCCATTTGATTACACTGATCTAGAACATATAGGTATAGCATGTACTACAACAGAGGATGGTAAGCATGAAATTCAGGCAGAGATAAATCTAAAAAATTATAGTGTAGATAGATATATTGATGGACAATTAGTTAATAGTGAAAAATATCAGAGTTTACATGATTTTGTAGAATACGAACTTCGCTTTTTAGACTTCTCTAATCTTGTCTATATTGAAGAAGATATGGAAAAATTCATTGATCCATTGGACTTAGATAAGGATAATGATGGTGTTATAGACCATTATGACGCTGATGAGAGGGATTCTAATGTATCAACCTATGGGGAACTAGATGAAAGGGAGAATAAAAGGGCAGACAGTGAAAACACACAAGAATCCAATGCGGAAAGGAAATCCTTATTAGAAGATTTAAAAGCCAAAAAAGAAGTAATAGCTAATAAAAACGGGAATTGCATTGGCAGGGGCATTGCAAAAATAGAATTATAGGAGGGAAATTATGAGTAAGGAATCAAAAGCAAATGATTTATTAAATTATTTCAATGTGGGAAATCATCAAGAACTCATGGAGTACATTAGGGATAATCCAGATGATATTAAGGTAATTGAATTAAAAGAGTTACTAACACTATTTGACATTGACTTTGATAGTGAGGTGGATAAGGATGAATAGTCTATATGAACAATTTAATTGTAGGACAAAGGAAGAGCTATATGAAAAGGTTAAAAATGAAGATTTACAAGTAAAACCTTTATTAGATTTCATAGAATTTGCTAAGGCAGATATTAGGAATAAAAACAAAGCAATTAAAAGTCCCGATATATTTGTAGACTATGTAAAATCTACTACAATGCCTACAAAGGATACAGGGACTATTATTTTTGTAGATACTAAAAACCAACCAGTGTTTCTGAAAAGGACAAGACTTAGCAGAAAAAATGATATTAAAGAGACCTTAAAAGAAGGGCTAATAGCTGGTGGAACTAGAGCTTTCATAGCATTTAGTGAAGATACTCCTAACAATAGAATTTCTCAGCTACAGTCTACATTTGAAAACATAGGAATAAAAATAATAGATTCGCTTGGATATAATAAAGATAAGGATGTTTTTATCTCAACTTCTATTGGATGTTCTTTTTATGCTTCTAATTCATATGAGATAATCAATGATGGAAATGATGAATATTTAAAGGATGATTTTAGTTTTAAAGAAGAATATACGGATTTCTCAAGCTACTTTGCTAAGAATGAAATTATAGGATTAAATATAATTGATGAAATTGATAGCATTAAAGAAAAATTAAAAATAGGTTTCCAACACTACCATCAAGAAGTATTTGGGATTATTGCCTATGATAATGATGAAAAAGTTATATTAGCAGAGGAATTATTTAAGGGTGGTACAGATTCCTCTATTGTAGATCTTAAGGTAATAGCAAAAAACCTACTCAGATTAGATGATTTAAAAGGTGTGGCAATATTTCATAACCATCCAAGCGGAAATCCAACTCCTAGTATGGAGGATATATCAATGACAGATAAGGTTGCACAGATGTGTGAGGCCTTAGGGGTAGAGTTTCTGGACCATTATATAGTGGGAAAGGAAAGAATTTTATCTTTTAGCAAAGAAGTAAATAAATTTCAGAGTAAAAATTTTAGATATCAAGATATGGTTAAAAGCATGAAGAATGTTAGTGAGAAAGGCATAGACTACGATAATAATAGAGGAATAATGGATATTAAGAGAGGGGATGTCGTCAAGACATCCCTTTCTGATGCCACCATTGTACTAGAGGTAAAAGGAGAGGATGCACTATTATTTGACGGTAGACAATATATAGAAGCCCATGGAATACAAAGAGATGTCGAAAAGGTATTTTGGAATCAAGGACATTATTACGATACAATACCTAATGAAATATTCACTGAAAATAGAAAGGGTTATGAAGATATAAAGGATACCATTAATGATATTATAAATAGTAACTATCAGGACTTTGTAAAGACTCTGATTTCAATAGAAAAAGGAATTGTAGATGAATCAATTGTAGATGAGGTGTATAATAGATTTATGGACAATGATGGCATAAATCTTATTAATGATTATTTTGATGATGTGCTGTATGATTTGGAGCATGAGAATACTGTTGGGGAGCTCATTGATACTAATATTGTAGTAGAAAAACCTATAATAAAAGAAAAGATAGGCAAATTAGAAAGAGCATCTCTATTAAATGAATTAAAAGCTAATGTCAAGTTATCAAATGAACATAAGAATGAGAAAGGCTTTAAAAAAGATGGAGTAGAATTATAGAATATACCCCATGGTAGGACTGATAGGTCTTATCATGGGGTCTTTTTTTATGTGGATAAGCTAGGAAAGATATGGTATAATTAAAAACATAAAATAAGTACGTATATACATATTAAAGGTATGGATATATTAATTTTAATATAATATTAAGTGGAGGTTAATAATGGGATTTAGTTATAATAAGCTATGGAAATTGCTAATAGACAATGATATGAATAAGACAGATTTAAAAAAGGCAATATCAACCACACCTTCTACAATGTCTAGACTTAGCAAAAATGAGCATGTAAGTATGGATATTCTTGGAAGGATATGTGAGTATTTCAATTGTGATATTGGTGATATTGTTGAATATGTATTTGAAAGGAAGGATAAGAAATGATTAGAGAGAAGATAAAATATAATGATACTGTAAAGTCAAATAGTAGGGAAATTATGAAACTAAAGAAAGAATTTCCAGGGTATTTTGATAAGGATGGAAACTTTTTAATAGATAGATTTACAAGTATGTTATCCCAGGAAGATGTAGATATAGAAAGAGAAGGATATGAACTACAATTTTTAGGTAAAAGTTATGCAAAGTACATCACATCTACAGAAACAACAACAGTTTTGACTCCTGATATAGAACACAATGAAAAACATGAGAACAAAGATAGCGAAAATCTTTATATAGTAGGAGATAATCTAGATGTTATAAAACATTTACTAAATTCATATAGTGGAAAAATAAAATGTATTTACATAGACCCGCCTTATAATACTGGTTCAGATGGATTTGTATATCCTGATAATTTTAAGTTCACGAAAGAATCACTTTCGAACATTATAGGGATAGAAGAGGATGAAGCAGAAAGAATTCTTAATATGGCTGGCAAAAGCACACACTCTGCATGGATGACTTTTATGTATCCCAGACTTATGTTATCAAGGGATTTATTATCTGATGATGGAGTTATATTTATTAGTATTGATGATAATGAATATGCAAATTTAAAGTTAATATGCGATGAAATTTTTGGAGAAGATAATTTTATTGCTACTATTCCATGGAGGAAGAGAACTGCAAAGTCTGACGTTCCCTTTGGTACGTCTCAGGATTATGATTTAATATTAATGGTAGCAAAATCCGAACAAACAATAGCCCATGTAGAAGGTACCCCTCGTCGTTACTATGAAACTGATGATTTACCAGGAAGACCTTGGAGAATTCATGATATGAAAACACAAAGGACAGCTTCTGAAAGACCAAATAGCAATTTTACAATGATTAATCCTAAAAATGGAGAGGAATTTCCAGTTGATCCTAATGCAGTGTGGAGAATTACTGAAAAAGATTTTGATAAATATTATAAAGATAATCGTATAGTATTCCCTGGAGATTATGATTTTTTAAGAATAACGAACCCCAATATGAGATATTTTAAAGAAGATGATATGCTAAAAGATGGTGAGTTATTTGGTAGAGTTGCTTTTAGCACTAATCTACCGAGTGATGTTGGAATGTCAAAAGAGGGTACAGCAACTATTCAAGAATTATTTGGATATAAGGCTTTCGATAATCCAAAACCTCACCAATTAATATCATGGCTTATAGAAGCAGGTTCTGATGATGGTGATATAATCCTTGACTTCTTTTCAGGTTCTGCTACTACTGCACATTCAGTGATGGAGCTTAACGCAAATAATTATAATGAAAAAGGCAGAGGTAATCGCAAGTATATTATGGTTCAATTACCCGAAATTATAAAAAAGAACAAACCTGCATACGAAGCAGGATATCGTACTATTGATGAAATAGGTCGTGCTCGTATTGGAAAGACTGCAACTAAGATAAAAGAAGAAACAGGAGCAGATATTGATTATGGATATAAACTATACCGTTTAAATGAACCTTCAGATAAGACACTTGATAAAATAGTAGAATTTGATCCATATGAAACTCTTATTTTAGATGACATGACTAAAAGCTTTGAATTTGGTAATGTACCTGGCCGAGATACAATACTTGCAACTTGGATAAATATGGATGGATATGGCCTTGTTTCCCAAACGGGTAAAATACATTTACATCAATATGAAGCAGATATTATTGAAGATTCCTTGTATATCATAGACCCAGGACTTGCCACAGAAGATGTAATGGAGTTAATTAAAAAGATAGAAGATGGTTCTTTGAATATTTCTAGAATTGTCTTATATCCTTATTCCGTTGTATTCAATGTGGTACATGAATTGAAAAAGAATATTGTAAATTTAAGAAACAACAGAAATATCAATGTGATTGAGAGGTATTAATATGGATATACAATTAAAGCGATTACCTCATCAAATAGAATGCTTGAAAGCTATTACATCGGTTTTTGAAGATGTTCGTATTACGTCTAACAATCCCATCTATCAAAATCCAATTATTGATTTAAAAGATGATAGGATTATAGAAAATATTGATAGAATATGGGATGGCAAAGATTTAGACTTAAAACCAATACCAAAATCCATGAGAAGAAGGGTAGATGGTGAAATATTAGGTATTGATGCAAAACTTGAAACAGGTACAGGAAAAACCTATATCTATACAAGACTTATGTATGAATTACATAAAGAGTATGGATTCAATAAATATATTCTACTAGTACCATCTACCCCTATAAAAGAAGGTACCAGGAATTTTATAGAAGCGGATTACTCAATAAAACATTTTGCTGATTGTTACCCTTCTAGTACTTTGAAACTTAATGTACTAAATGCTCAAAAACCACAACGTTCAGGAAGAAAGATGTTTCCATCAAGTATATCTGAATTTACAAGAGGTAGTAGATTAGAGAGGAATAAAATCAATGTAATACTAATGTCTGATAGTATGCTATTGTCTAAAAAGACTATGGAAAGAGATGATTACGACCAGACCATATTTGGCTCTTATACACAACCCTATGAGGCTTTAAGAGAGACAAGGCCCATTGTTATTATAGATGAGCCCCATCGTTTTAAAAGAGAAAACAAGGCATTTAAATGCATAGAAGAAGAATTGAAACCACAATGTATTATTAGATTTGGAGCTACTTTTCCTGAAGACCCTGAAACCAAGGAAACTGATTATAACAATTTGGTTTATAATTTAGGGGCCTGTGAGGCCTTCAATGAAACTTTAGTTAAGGGAGTAGCTATTCAAACATTAGAAGATGCAAATGCAGATGATGGAAAAATTAAGCTAATGAATATGAGTTATAGACCACGTAAATGTATCTTTAGAGATGAAACTACTAAACAAAACTTCACAATGGAAGTTGGTGATTTCTTAAGCACTATAAATGATAAATTTGGTGGAATTTCTATTGAAGCCATTTGGCAGACTAATGATCCAAATATACCAAGGGGAGTAACTCTATCTAACGGGCAGATTTTGCAAAAAGGGGATATAATATATTCCTCTGTTTATGGTACAACCTATCAAGAACTAATGCTAAAACAAGCCATAGATAATCATTTTAAACATGAGAGGGAAAACTTCCTCAGGGGAAATAAGATTAAAACCTTGTCTCTATTTTTCATAGATAGCATTTATTCCTATCGTGGTGAGGACAATGATGGTACACTTAGGTTGAAATTTGAAGAAATGTTAGAAAAAAGGATTAAAGAGGAGATAAAAGATATAGAGTCTAGTGAAATCCATAGTCTAAGAATTCTAGAGTACAAGGAATATCTAGAAGCTTCATTAGAGGATATTAAGAAAACTAATGGTGGTTATTTTGCAGAAGATAATTCAACTAAGGATGAAGATATCCAAAATGAAGTAGACAAGATTTTACGAGACAAGAAATCTCTAATTTCATTTAAAAGTGAAACAGGAAAATGGAATACTATGAGGTTTATATTTTCGAAATGGACACTTAGAGAAGGGTGGGATAATCCCAATGTATTTCAAATTGCAAAATTAAGATCCAGTGGAAGTGAGATTAGCAAACTTCAAGAAGTAGGTAGAGGACTAAGACTTCCTGTAGATGAATATGGGCATCGAATGGAAGAAGAACAATTTTATCTAACCTACTTAGTAGACTATTCGGAGAAGTCCTTTGCAGAAAAACTGGTTTCTGAAATCAATGCTGACGCTAAGTTTTCAAACAATATAAGAGATTTAATTGGTAAGGTTGCTAAGGATAGAAATGTAGAAGAAAACAAACTATTTGGGGAACTTTTAATGGCAGGATTTGTTGATATGGATATGAATATCCTCCTAGAAAAACGAGATGAACTCTTAGAAAAATATCCTGAATTTAATATGGGACTTAAGCCAGACAAGGTTATCGATACTAGTAAGGGTAAAAGTTCCAAAGTAAAAATTCGACCAGAAAGGTTTAATGAAATAAAAGAACTTTGGAGTAAAATTAATCAAAAATACTATTTAGAATTAGAAGAAATATCTGATAAAGAATTGGAAAATGCAATTTTAGAAATTCTTGAATCGGGAGTATATGATAAAACAATAATATATGCTTCTGAAAGAAGGACAGAAAAAGGGAAAAATGAAGTAATTTTAAAAGAAGAAATTGCAGGTTATCATATTATCGATGAATTAATGCCCTATAATGAATTTTTAATAAGAGCTAATAAAGCTATGGGAGTGTCAATAGTAATACTTCATAAAGCAATTGTGGAATACTCAAAGAAAAATGGATTACAGAAGGATTTCTTTAACAAAATTACTTTACAAAACCTAATCGATGAATTTCAAGAATGGTTAGAAACAGCATTTTTAAAAAGATTTAGTTATAGGAAGATGGGAATAGAACCTAAAGAAACAGCCTTAACTGATATAAATGGAAAAGTTAAAGAATCCATTGTTCAAGGAAGTTTAGGAATTATGAAAGATGAAAGCGCTATAGTCCCCGAAAAATTTCTTTTTGATAGCTTTATATATGATTCACCAAAGGAGAGGGAAACCATTGCAAGAAGTGATATAGATGAGGTAATAGTATTTGGAAAGATACCAAGAAGAAGTATTCAAGTTCCCCTATACTATGGTGGTACAACTAGTCCAGATTTTATGTATGTGCTAAAGAAAAAAGATGGAGACTATGTGGTTAATTTTATTGTAGAGACTAAGGATATTCATAAGAAAAGTAGCCTTAGGGATGATGAGAATATGCGGATAGAATCAGCAAGGATATTTTTCAAAGCAATGCAAGAAGATGGTCTTAATGTATCATTTGAAAAGCAGATGAAGAGTGATGATATAGTTACTATGATTAAGAAATTGGTGGATTAAGTGAAGAAGGGGTGGATGGATTGAAGAGAACTGAAATAAAGATAAAAGGGAATATGTTCTCAGGGGTAAAAAAGCAAGGTAAATATATGTCAACTTCAGAAGTAATTAAAAGTTGGGATAATGGTACTACAGAGGTAATTGCTGAAGATATTAATGGGATAGGGTTAAGACCAGCCCAGTTTGGAGCACTGTCTGCAATTAGAGCACATTGGACAGTAAGTAATAAGGATGCTACAGTTGTAATGCCAACTGGAACAGGGAAAACAGAAACGATGATGACTGCCGTAGTAACGGAAAGGATTGAAAGGACCTTGGTTGTAGTTCCTTCTGCCTTATTACGTACCCAGGTATACGATAAATTTAAAACACTTGGAATTTTATATGATATTGGATATTTAAAAGATAGGGTAGTTCCACCTAATGTACTAAAATTAAATAGCAATATTAAGAACTTTGATGAATTTAGAAGGTATATTGAAAAATCAAACATTATAGTTACAACAATGGCACTATTATGTAAGATGCAGGAAGATTATAAAATATATTTATCAGACATGATTGACCTACTTATAGTAGATGAAAGCCATCATATTAGTGCAAAAACATGGATGGAAACAAAATCTTGGTTTTTAAGTAATAAAATAATTCAATTTACTGCAACTCCCTTTAGAGATGATGGTAAAAAAATTGATGGGGATATAATATATAATTTTCCCCTTCATTTGGCACAAAAACAAGGTTATTTTAAAAAAATAGAGTTTGAGCCAGTAGAAGAATTTGATGAGCTTAAAAGTGATAGAGAAATTGCTAAAAGGGCAGTATTTTTACTTCAAAAAGATCTAAGGGATGGATATGAACATTTACTCTTGGTAAGGGCCAAAACTATAGCTAGGGCTGAAGAATTATTTGATAATATCTATAACAGATATTATTCAGAATTTAAGCCTATATTAATAACCAATAGGCAAAGTGCTAAAGAGAAAAAAGAAAGAATGGAACAATTAAAATCTTTGGAATCTAAAATTTTGGTTTGTGTAGATATGTTTGGCGAGGGTATTGATATACCAAACTTAAAAATTGCGGCAATTCATGATAAATACAAGTCTATACCCATTACGCTACAATTTATAGGAAGGTTTGCAAGGACTGCTGAAAAACTGGGAGATGCGAAAATTGTAGCCAATATTGCTGACGATGATATTGTTGATGCAATTGAAGAATTATATGAAAAAGATACTGATTGGAATCAATTATTACCTTTAAAATCTAACGAATATATTGATAAAGAATTATCATTACAAAAGTTAATTAGGGGGTTTAGTTCAGAAGACTTAGAGGATGTAAGCTTATCCCAGTTAAAACCTAAAGTTAGTATGATTGCCTATCGCACAAATGATAAAAAATGGTACTGTGATAGGTGGATTAATATTTTTGACGAAAGTAAATGTAGATACTTTATAAATCGAGATGAAAAAATATTGATTATAATTGAACCTAGAGAGGTTAATATTGGGTGGACTAGTCAGCAAGATATTTTTAATATTGAATGGCATTTATATATAGTATACTGGAACAATGATAAGAATATTGTATTTTTAAACTCAACAGATAAGTCAAAAGGATATAGATTAATTAAAGAAATTTTTGATAATGAACCCATAACCATTAAATCTGAGAATGTATTTAGGAGTTTTTCAGGAATAAATAGACTAATGTTAGGAACTGTAGGTTTGAATTCTGGAATTGATGGACCAGTACGTTATAAGATGTTTGCAGGAATTGATGTGGGAGAAGGAATATCAGAGTCCCAAAAAGCAAATTGTTATAAATCTAATTTATTTGGAAATGGATATAATGGAAATGGGAAAGTTAGTATCGGTGCTTCCCACAAGGGAACCGTATGGTCGAGATGGGTTGAGAGTATTGATTACTGGAAAAATTGGTGTGATCAAACCATTGATAAAATCAATGATGATACAATTAATGTTGGCAAATTACTAGAGGGAGTATTAACACCAAAGCTTATTAGTAAGTTACCAGAATCACATCCTTACAGAATTGATTGGCCATTAGACTTTGATGTAAATATGGATAGAAGGATTATAATAGACACAGGTTTGTATGAAGTACCAATATATGAATTAGATATTAGATTAAAGAGTGTTAACCATAAAAATAATGATATTATTTTTATG
Organism: Sporanaerobacter acetigenes DSM 13106; assembly: GCF_900130025.1. NCBI lineage: Bacteria > Bacillati > Bacillota > Tissierellia > Tissierellales > Sporanaerobacteraceae > Sporanaerobacter > Sporanaerobacter acetigenes. Next base: position 71,637 of record NZ_FQXR01000011.1, read on the forward strand.
GTTAAGGGTGAGCAATTTATAGAAGAATTTCGTTTATCAATATTAAAAGATAATTATTTTATTACAAGTGTATCTAATATGATGACTGAAATAAAGATAGGAAATTCAAAAAAACAATATCTTTATGAATTTTTTAAAGAAGAGCCACCAACGATTTGGTTTGCAGATGGTTCTTCTTTACAAGGAAATATTTTAGTGAGTATTCCCAAAAACCAAATAATAGAATTTCCTGAAAAAAATATTATTAGTTATGACTGGAACTTGCTAGGAGTAGATATAAGGTCAGAATCTCAACTTGATAAAACAACAAATCTTAAGAAGAAAAATTCAATTCAATATAAAGTTATAGAAAAACTAATTGAAGCAAATAAATATACTATCATATTTGATGATGATGGGAGTGGAGAAATAGCAGATATAGTTGCAATTAGTGAAGAAGATAATACTATTACAATGAATTTATTTCACTGTAAGTTTTCCCATGGAGATAAACCAGGGAGTAGGATAAATGATTTATATGAAGTGTGTGGCCAAGCTGAAAAATCTGTTAGTTGGAAACAAAAACCAATCGATTTGATTGACAGAATGAAGTATAGGGAAGTCTCAAGAAATAAGGAAAATAAACCTTCTCGTTTTGAAATTGGAGATCTACATGAATTATCAATAATTAGAAAAAAGATAATGCGACAAAAATCAAATATGAATATTTATATTGTTCAGCCTGGGGTAGATAGCGCTAAAATAACTCCTGATATGAATAGTTTATTAGCTACATCTCATTCATACTGTATGGATACATTTGGCATAGAACTGAAGCTAATATGTTCATAAATAACATTAATAATAGCATGAAATTGGAATCCAATTATCTAGATTATGAAAATTATTAGATAACATATAGGTGGAACTTATTATAGATTATGCATTATTATACAGTAATTGTAAAATACATGAATAAAACTTTTAAAATTGAATAAACTTTAGTTGAATCGATTAATATTTTGTGATATAATTTAAATTACAAAAGATCGATTAAAGACTGCGGGTGATTTACTGCCCTCAGTCTTTCTATTTTATATCGATATTTTATTTCATTTTTATATAAATTACTTATAGAATAAGGGTAACATTTTATTGATTTGGTGAATACTATATGATAAAATGATATTACAAAAGATCGATTAAAGACTGCGGGTGATTTTTCCCCTCAGTCTTTCTACATATTAGGGGTGAAATTGGATGGAAAAACAATTCTCTATATATAGTGAAAGGGTTGAAATTCTTAGAAAACGGAATATGAGTATTGATAATAGTAGTGAAGAGAAAATCCTTTTAAATAAATATAATTATTATAATTTGATTAATGGCTATAAAGACCCCTTTCTATATAAGGGGACAAGCCCAAATGAACGGTATATAACTGGGACACGCCTAAGTGAATTGGAGGCCTTGTTGAAATTTGATACTAGTTTAAGGCTTCTATTTTTAAGAGAAATTTTAAAGATAGAAGAAATTATAAAAAATCAAATAGTTCAGTCGTTTTATCATTATCATTTATATAAAGAACCTGGAAATACTGAAATAGAGCGTGTAAATCTGCATAGGGACAGTGAATATTTAAGAAGGAAATATTATGATCTTACTGATTTATATACTGTCTATACTAACAATAGTTATGGAGTTGTTAGTACTACTGTATCATTTAATCATCCTAGAAGAAATTGTACAAGGTGGGATAGGCAATCTACATATGATAATTATATAGCCACAGTATATAGAACCTTAGGTCAGCAAAGGAAAAATAAAAATGACTCAATTAAATCTTATTTGGAACAACATGGTTATATGCCAATGTGGATTTTAATGAATGTATTAACCTTTGGAAATGTAAGCCATTTATTCACTCTTCAAAAAAGAGATGTGCAAATGGATATAATTAATTCACTAAACTTAAATTCTACCCCATCAATTTCAGATGATTTATTAATTGTTAATACCTCAAGAATTTTACAGATTTTAAGTATATATAGAAATATTTGTGCCCATAATGAAAGATTTTATATTACAAAAATTAAAGTACCTATTGATGATATTTATATGAATTTTGGAAACAAACTTCCTAATACTGTAGATCCTACTTTAGGTAGACGATTAAATGACTCTCAAAGGAAAAAAAGGCTAAATGCAAGGCAAGGGGTCTATTCATTAATTTTTATAATTTCATTATTTATGAATAAAAAGGAATTAAATGATTTTATTATTGAAATTAGAAATGAATTTAAAAAACTTGAGGATAGATTAGGCACTATTCCTATAGATGAAATTGAAAGATTTATGGGCTTAAATTTTGATTGGAGCAGCTTGATTAAGAACTAAAGAGGAAGCTTAATGCTCCCTCTTCTGGTTAATTATAATTTAGTTTGACTTTTTAAACTTTTTATAGCCAATAGAAGGCTAATAGAACTTAAAACTAATAAAAGTATTAATACAAATATAATATATTTAATATTAATATTTCCATTTAAGATAATAAAACGTAGTGCATTAATTACATGGGTAAAAGGATTTAGTTTAACAAGAATAGAGAGTAATCCTCTAATTTCTTCTGTGGGAAATAAAGCACTACTAAGAAAAAATAATGGTAGTACTATGGCATTCATTACAGTCTCATAGATCATTTCATTTGGAAGAGTCAGGCTAATACTATATGAAATAGATGCCATAAAAAAGGCTGTCATAAAGATTAATAGTATTATAGAAATTATACTAGGTAGATTTAAAGGTATGATAATAGAGAATAATAGACTAATTAAGATCATTATTCCCACTTCAAAAAAGGAACATAATACACCTTCTAAAATCTGACCTAATACTATAGAATACCTTTTAACTGGTGCTATTAATATGCGGTAGAAACTTCCATTGTTTTTCATAATATAATTCATCATGCCACTACTACTGCATGTAGCAAAGATTACTAATACAATTAATCCAGGAAGGATAAAGGCTGTATAGTTTTCAATACCAGTATTCTTCATAGTTTCACCTGCAACAGTACTATAGAGAACCAGCCACAAAATAGGCTGCAAAATAGTAATAAATATTGTAAATAGATTATTAAATCTTAATTTTATATTTCTATAAAGTATAGTCATAGTATCCATTAGTTATTCACCTCTAAATCCTTATCAGTTAATTTTAAAAATACATCTTCTAATGAAGGTCTCCCTATTTCAATTCCATAAAAAGGTATATCATTATCTATTAAAAATCTTGTAGTCCTATTTAAATCAAATTTCCCATTATCTGTATCTATTAGAACTTTATCCTCTTTTAAAAATACCTGGGTTTTAGGATGTAATTTTTTTAATTCTTCTATATATTTTTTAGCTTTATCACCTTTAGAAAAACTTATCTTTAAAGTATCCTTGCCTAAAAAGCTACGTAATTCTAGAGGAGTACCTGTAATAATTTCTTTACCATCTTTCATAATACAGATGCTATCACTTAAAATATCAGCCTCTTCAAGATAATGGGTTGTAAGAAAAATAGTTGTATTAAAGTCACTACGAATAGTTTTCATCATATCCCACATAGCCATACGAGACTTAATGTCCATCCCTACAGTTGGCTCATCTAAAAATAAAATCTTAGGATTAGACATCATATTGAGAGCTATATCAAGCCTTCTTTTTACGCCACCAGAATAAGAGGATACAGGATAGCTTCTATATTCTTTAAGTCCAAAACTATCTATAAGTTTATCCATTCTACTAATGGCTATATCTTTTGGAACTTTATATAATCGGCTTTGAAATATCATATTTTCTTCTAGGGATAGATGAGTATCAATAGAAATTTGTTGTGCTACACAGGCTATATTAGATCTTATAGCTATTGGATTTTCATTGATATTTTCATCAAATATTTTAATACTACCAGAATCAGCTTCTAAATACGTTGTAAGTATTTTTATTAAAGTAGATTTACCGGCTCCATTTTCTCCAAGAAGTGAAAAAGTCTCTCCTTCTTTCACTTTTAAGTTAAAATTGTTCAAAGCCTTTACACCATTTTTATATGATTTATTTAAATCTTTTACCTCAATAGCATTCATTACTAATCCTCCAATATAGGAAATTGGATTTCAGTTATATATTTATTAGGATTTCCCCTTAAAATCATTCCAGGTCCTTTTATAAAAACTTCACGAAAAGGTGGAACTATTATTATTTCATTAGAATCAGCATATTTTTTTATAGCTTTATAGCCGTCTAAAAGACTTTTATAAGGGCCAATATGGGTTACACATAGAGCTTTTATTCTAGGTGTTAATTTTATCTCTATTCCATTAGCATTTGGTGTTTCTTCTGTTGGTACACATAATTCCATTTCACCTATTTTAGTCCTATGGTCCATATTTAGATAATTGAAAAATGGTGCACCATTAGTTTTTCCTCTTATAGATTTAAAGACATTTGGGAAAACCTTGTTAGCTTCAGTTACAACTCCACTATATTTCATATAGGCTACTCTTATAGGTTCAATTTCTTTAATTTCAACTTTATAATTCATAAATCAACTCTCCTTTTTATTTATTGATATCCACACTTCAGAGTGACCAGTTGTAGACGAATCTTTTAATATAGTGTATACTTCAACATCAGGAAGCCAACCATATTCATATCCAGAAAAGGGAAGCCATTCAGTATAAAATCTTCTAAACACCTTTTGAATATCTTTTTTAAAATTACCCTCATTTTCAAATACAACCCAATTAGACTTTGGAATAAAGCATTCATACATTCCTGTAGGAGTAGGTTTATCAGTTGGAACCCCAATGTAGTAATGTATATCTTTTGGATTTTTATATACACTAACTCCAAATATGCCCTTTGGTTTTTTATTATTTAAAGAACAAATCTTTTCAAAGATATTACTTTTTAAAGTTTCTTCCCAAAATAAAGGAACTTTTCTCTGATTAGAGTCTATATCTTCTATTAGTGGAGTACGAATACCTACAAGACGAATTTCTTTCTTTTCCTCTATATAGTAGGGCATAGGTTCATCTCCCATAATATTTATAGAAAACTTAATTCTTGGATATGCATTTAATACAGCTCCTTTCTTTTTAGCAGAACTTGGAGTTATATTGTGAACTCCTTTAAAAGCTCTGGTGAAAGAAGTTGGAGAACTATATCCATATTTCAAAGCTATATCTATAATCTTTTCATTTGTTCTTTGCAATTCAAACCCAGCCTGTGTCATTCTACGACGTCTTATATATTCAGATAAGCTAATACCAGCAATATATGAAAACATACGTTGAAAATAAAAGGTGGAACAACAGGCAATATTAGCACATTCATCATAAGATATTTCGCCATCAAGATTCTCTTCTATATAATCTATCGCATCACTTAGATTCTTTAACCAGTCCATTTTCTCACTCCTTAACTATAAGAATACAGCAATAATTTTTATTAAACCTTTCTTTTTATGTCCTCTTTTGTAAACTTTATCTTATTAAAAAATTAGTATCAACCCTTTAATATATTTATTAATCCTATTTCAATTTTTTAACCAGAAGAGAGAGCAAGTTAATGCTCCCTCTTCTGGTTAATTTCAGGTTCCTGCCATTGCATATAAGTCTCCAAATTGGATTTTAAAAAATTAAGCTGGGAGACTTTTTCTTTTTGTTTTTGATAATTCTGATAGGCCTTTTCTTTTAATTGTATTTGTTCTTTTAGATTCTTTTTCAAAACTGGAACAGAAACCAATAGATCCTCAGAAATTGAATCTCCTAATGCTTTTTTAGAAGCTTCAAAAAGGATTATTTCATCAGCATGTCCTTTATAAAAGGATTCTTTATCCTTCGTCATTTGCCAGGCATCATATATAGGTTTTAATCTATTATGGGTTTCTATATTCTTGATTTTCAAACTAATACTAGCAATATTATTTTCAATATTTTTAATATCAGTAGCCATATTTGTTAGTTCTAGATTTACCTTACCTATAGCACCATAGAGTTCATCTCTGGAATTAATTTGATGAATTGCCATCAAGTTTAATGTTTTAGCCATGCTTTTCAAATTATGTTGTTTTGCCCATATTTCATATCCCTTAAATTCTTGGGCCTTTGGGTTATTTTTTAAATCAATTATCCTACCTAAATTAGAATGATTTCTTGGGCTAGTGCCATGAGATTTAGACTTTATAGGATATTTTTCTTTTCTAGATACTCGGTTTTTGATTCTTTTCTTAATATTTTCCTCTGTATAATTTTCACCAATAGTCTTAGCTCTAGTGAATCTTTCCTGCTCCTTTGCTCTGAAGGAGATATATTTACCTTCCTTAATTTCGCATCCCATTTCTTTCATTAATCTGAGAAAATCTTCCCAATCATTAGCTCTTTTAATAGCATTATCAATAGAGTATTGGAGTCGTGCTTTCCAACTTTTTCCCCTTTTTCGTTCATGATATTCTTTATATGACTTACCTTTTTCTTTCCCTTGATTTTCAATAATGGATAGTCCATATTCCGTGCAGAGTTTATCACTAATATTGCGAATTTGATGGTAGGTTTTCTTATTAGAATTATAGGCATAGCCATCAGTAAAGCTGACATTATTAAATAATATATGGTTATGAATATGGCCTTTATCTATATGTGTTGTAAGTATATATTCATATTTTCCCTTGAGGGCCTCATCTATTAACCTTTTTCCAATTTCATGAGCTATCTCAGGTGTTAGTTTATCCTCTGGATTAAAAGATTGAATTAAATGCCTAGCTAAATTCTTAGTAGAACTATTCCATGATTGTCTAGTCATTTCAAATTCTAATGCAGCTGTTTGATGTCCACAGGCATGAGTGGAAATTAGAATTTCTTCGTCAGTTTTTTCAGGATTACAAATATATTCTATGCTTAAATCTAAGGTAGTTTTGATAGGATGGATTTTTGTAATTGCCATAATTCCTTCATCATCTCCTTAATTTCTTCTATATCTTCACTATAGATATTACTTGTGGAATTAACTCGTTTTGCTATTTGATTCATATTACTTCCAAATCGGGTCATCATAGAATTCATTTCTTTAAGAGGCATATTGTCTAATATAAATATATGACCATCTATACCCATTTTTCTCAAATATGCTCCCATATTATTTATACCTGATTCTTTCATTTTATCTTCGATTAATTTTTTTCTTCCTCTATTTGCCAAAATATGCACTCCCTTCTACAGAGATTTTAATGGGGATTGGGGATATTCCCCCAAAAAGTTATCATCAAATTTCCGGATAGGAAAGGAGAGAATAAATTGGAAGTGGGTACTCACTTCCTGTGCTTGCTAATAATCTTTTAAGTAGTTCTTATAATTTAAAAACCACCATTTTTCTCATTATCTTATGTGTAAAAAACTGCTAATGGATGAAAACCAAAAGCAGTCTAATATATAAGTCTATTTAATTCTAAACTACAATGAAGCACCTTTAGAACCAGAATGCAAGCCCCCTACCAATTTGCCCACTTATTATTCCTAGGGTTGTTGGGAAGAAAGCTAGTATAACTTTTACAAATCCGAAAAATAGAAATAGAAGTATTATTCCTAAATAATCATAAATGGTGTTAGAAGTTGTTACTAGCTGATAGATAAATAAGATTCCAAAGATACCCATAATAATATTTAAAAATATATTTCCTAATCCCCCGAGGATAGATACGATTATGTTCAAACCAAGTAGTATAATTAAGGTTATAAGCATAAGGAGCTTAATTGGTATTAAAAACATATTTCCAATCAATTTCATCCCAGACAACCCCTTTCAATTTTCTTAATTTAATTTTACTAAATGCTAGAATAGAAGTCAATAAAACAAGACAAATTAATGTCTAATTAATTAGGACAATTGCTTAAATATTATAATTCATGGACAAAAAATTGTCTATAAATTATAATATAATTTAAGGGAGGAAATCGGGTCTATGAAAACAAATCGAATGTTAGAAATTATAACTATATTACTGAATGAAGGAGAAGTTAAAGCTAAAGATTTAGCTGAAAGATTTAATTGTACAACCAAGACTATATATAGGGATGTAGAATATATAAAAGAGAGTGGTATACCAATTATAAGTGAAATAGGACGTAATGGTGGATTTAAAATTGGTGAAGGCGTAGCTAGAAATAATAAGACCCTTACCCTTAAGGAACAACATACTATTATTAATGTTTTAAAAAGTTATGGTAGAATTCCAGAAGAACAATTAGATGAAATTATGACAACAATAGAAGGACTTTTTAAGGATAATACAGTTAATTGGATAGATGGAGAATTTGCAGATCCAAAGATAAATAGTTTTTTTCAGAAACTTAAAAATGCCATTATAAACTGCAATATAGTGGAGCTAGGCTTTAAAATGGATGATGAAGAGTTAAATATAATTAAGGTAGAACCATATCAGATTTTTATTAGGTATGATGAGTTGTATTTAAGGTTTTTTAACTTGAGGGAAGAGGCGTGGGATGAGGTTTCTTTGAAGGAAGTTGTGGAAATTAATTTATTGAAGGAAGACTTTGTGAAGAAAAATTATCCTAAGCTTTGGAATAAACTATAAAATATAAAGATTCTATGGAGGTGTGTTTTATGGATATCGAAATAATAGCTACTTCATCTATTGAAAAGCTTATATCTAGGAATTCATATCTTAAACCTGCTATAAATAATAACGATAAAATTCCAGTATGGGATGGAGATGTAATTGTTTATGGTACTAAGGATTTGAACAAGAAGAAAGAAAATTTAATTGGTAGAGTTCCTGTTCAAGTAAAGGGTCATAAAGTTGAGAATATAAGTGATTCAAACTTACAGGTTATAAAGTTTAGGGTAAAAAAGGAAGATATGAAAAAATATTTGACAGATGGAGGAGTTATTTATTTTGTTGTCTATATAGATGAAGATACCGAAAAGATATTTTATAATTCTTTATTACCACTAGATTTAGAGCGTTTAATAAAAAGATATGATAATCAAAAAACTTTTGAAATTGAATTTAAATCCTTACCTACTAAAGATAGGGAGTTAGCTGATGTATTTTTAGACTTTATACAAAATAGGAAGAGACAGCAAGGAACATTAATTCCTGGAATCTTATATACAGATGATATTGAGAAAATTCAAAATGAAATTAAAGAATTTAAATTTAGTTATAGTACAATTGAACCTAAAGGATCTATTCCATTTAGAGAGTTAACAACTCGGGACTTTTATTTATATGCAAAACCTAAGGGAATAGGAAATCCAATTCCATTTGAGAGAGTTAGTAATGCAATAATTAATATACAACATAAATTTAAAATATCTGTAGGAGAAAAGACTTACTATGAAGATGCATATATACAATGGGAAAAAGGACAATCAAGAATTGTGTGTGGAAAGTCGGTAACATTAAATCTGAAAGATACTACTAGTAGTAATATAGGTCTTTTTAATATTAATGTAAAATTCAAAGGTACTCTCAATGAACAGTTAAATGATTTATACTTTATTAAAGCACTAATTAATACTGAAGAATTAATTATAGATGGACATAGTGTTCCTTATAGTAATTTTAAATTTGATAATAATGAACACCTTTTTGCTAGAATATCAGATTTAGAATTACTAAAACAGCGTCTAGAATATTATGGAGTAAAAACTGATTTTAACCTTGAGGCTATAACAGAAGAGGATGATTTTAAAATATCATTCTTAATGGATGAAAAACCATCTATGAAAAGATACAAGATAAATTTAGCTAAAGCAGGTGTTTTAGGACTTGAAATTGCTAACATATCTATATTGTTATTTGCAGAAGAAAATATAGAAGAAGGTTATTATAAAATTAAGAGTTATTTTGAAAATGCTTGGAAAGTAAAATATTATTTACGGGAAACAGATGAAGACGTTCAGATGAGTCAATTTTTAATTTTGGATAAAAAAGGTCTATTAGCTGATAATATTAATTCACGAAAAATTATAGAAGATATAAAGAGAAACCATTCTGGGAATAAAAATATTGTATATGTAAATACATTTTTATTAGAAGCTATCAAAGCATATGACGAATATAGTCCCCAACAAATGGAGCTAAGGTATTTAATAGAAAATTTATCAGAATGGCTCTATAACGAAAGTAAAGAGGATTATATTTTCTTGAATTTAGCTCAAGTAAAATATAGATTGGGTACATTAGATAAATATGATATTGATAAGATAATAGATATTGGTAAATTAAATAAAGATAACATAGAAATACAGGCAGGTATTTCAATATTGTTAAAGAAAAAGGAAGATGCAAAAGAATTAATAAAAGATATGAATTCAGAACTTAAAGATTTATTTATGTCTTATCCTATTTATCACTTATTAGAAAATAGTGAGCAACAAAATACTGCTACAAACAAGGACTAGCCCAAGCTAGTCCTACCACTTCTTCCTATAACTCAAATCAAACTGATCATCAATCCATTGGGGAAGGCTTTTTGAAGCCTTTTCAGTGGATTTCTGTTTTTCTCTTTGTTCCATTGCCTCTTTTGATAAGTCTCTCGTTTCAATACATACACCGTTTTCAAATATAAATTCTTCTAAGTATTCATATTTGAAAGGATGCTGAAATCCCATGTGAACGTAGAGCTTATCAATGAAATTATCGCCTATAAGAAAGGCTCCTGTATAGGGGATAGGTAGATTTATATTTTCATAAGCTAGATTGCTAGCTATGGCATATATATTTTCTTTCCAATTATCTATTTCAAAAGGTTTTACTCAAGGTTTTACTCCATGTATCATTGGGGGAACTTCACCACCATTATTTGTGTAAAGATCCCTTAGGAATAGATTATTATTTTCATCTATAGCAAATATGGCTATATAACCTCGCCAACAAGCACTGCAATTGGATATAGGGTTCAAACCAAATCTTCCAAAATCAAAAAAGCTTTCGGGATCCTCTATAGCTACTATGTCCAAATCATTTTTACCAAGTCTCAATTTATCATTTATTTGTGCAGTCATATTGCCCTCCTTTAATGGATTTACTAAGGGTTAATTTTCTTAAAGAAATTACCCTGTGGAGCATGTCTTAAATTATAATTTGCTCCATACCTGTTCATTTCGTTCATCTTAAAGATCAATAGATTTATATTTACATTTAAAATACCTGCTATTTCCACATCAGTGTATTTTTTATTTGCTAATTCCATTACTTCATCATCATCCAATAAAAGATGAGCTGCAAAGATATTAGATTCATATTCAGGTTGGGAAGTAATATTGAACAGTTCATATTCATGAAAAGGACTATTTTTAGTTAAATGCCTATGTAGTGCATCGTGTCCCAATTCATGGGCAAGGACCGTTTTCATCATATATTCTTCCATATTGGAATTTAGAAATATAAATCTATTTCTTTGAATAATAGTGTACATTCCTAATAAGTCAGTGGCATTGTCAAGATATTTAATTTTAATATTTGATTCTTTTGCAATTTTAAAAGGGTCATTAGTATCAAATTTACGAATTATTTTCCTTACTTGTTCATAAATTGATGAATTATTAGAATTCATATAACACCTCCAGGACAGAGCCTTACTTTTCATCCTTTTTATATCTCTTTGGGGTATATTTCTTATTTTCTAATTTTGCTTCAAAAAAGGCTTCTTGTAGTGCATCAAAAACTACTTTTTTATCATCTTCAGATAGTTCTCCACCTGCAAATAAAGCACGTGCATTATCAATAAGTTCTTGGGCTCCTTTCATACCACGGGAACCATATTTTTCACCAGCAGACAGGATAAAGTCATCTCCTTCTGTCAGTAAATAATTCACATCTACATTAAATTCTTCTGCAATTTTATGATATATTTTTCGGTATCTTGGCAATGTTTCCCCTAGTTCGTAGGATTTTAATGTTCGTAAAGAAACCCCAATACGATCAGCCATTTCTTGTTGGGTTAAGTTTTCTTGAGTTCTGATTTCTCTTAGTTTTTCACCGAAACTCATGGTGTCCTCCTCCTAAGGTGCAGTACACATGCACCAATTTTTTAAAAAACATCTTGACAAGTGTAATTAGAATACACTATAATCCAATTAAGGGCAATTGAATTACACCTATTATATAATGAACTGCACCATATGTCAAGAAAAATAGTTATGGGAAGGTATGCCATATTGGTGTAGAAAATCTGGGGTAATAATCTGAAAATGGGAGGGGATTAAAATAGATATTAATAACTTAAAATTTGAGCCATGTCAGGTTAAGGATGTTATAGGACTAAAAGGTTTTAAAGATAAACCTATGGTTAGTTTTGTTGCAAATGATAGTAAAGGAATACTTCCGCACGAAATACCAAATGGTAGTTTTATATTTGTAAGACCTGATGATGATTATAAAATTAATGATTTTATCGTAGTTTATAAAGAGAATAGCTCAAAGAAAGATTATAAGATAAAGAAAGCAGAAGAAAAAGAACCTTTATATTTTGGACGAATTATTATGATAGCAAAATCTTTTATTGAAGAAGACTTTTAGAAGAATAAATACTAGAGGATATAAATATGGAAGGGGAGCTCTTGATTGAATATTAATATTTCATGTCATAGGCCTGTCTTTTCAGATGATATCATTGGTTTCAATGGTTTTGAATTCAATAAATTAGTCTGCCTTATTGCTGATGGAAATTTACCACAGGGTATAGCGGACGGTTGTTTCCTATTTACAGAAGTAGGAACCTCTTTCAAAGAAGGTGATTTGATTATTACCAGAACTAAGAGTAAACCATATGAATATAAAATCAAATATGCAGAAGAGATAGAATCTGATTATTTTGGCAGGGTACTTATGGCAACTCAACTATTTGCCAAGGAGGAACCATGTGATGAATATCAGCGATTTACAAAATAAAATAGATATACCCTATGAAAGGGATAAAGAATTGGAGCATAATGTAAAAATATTATTAAATCTTTATAGGAAAGTAAATTTTAGGGTAGAGGAAAGAATACAAAATTTAGAATTAGAAACATATGAGTCAAGAAGAAAGCATCTAGAAGAATTAGTAATTTCTATACTAGAAATGGATGCTACAATGAATTATGAAAAGTTTGAGGACCAACTTATTAGCATAAATGAAAGTTTGTTTTTATTGCAGATTATGGACAAGGCCTTAGAAAGATTAAAGAATTATCCTGACAATGGTAAATTATATGGAACTATCTTAGAGTTAAGATTTTTTGTTAAAGAAATCTATAGCCATGATATTATTATGAGTAAGGTAAATATGTCTAGATCATCATATTATAGGCATTTACCAAGGGCAATTCAATCTTATGGTGTAATGTTATTTGGATATGCTTTACCAGAAGTAAGAACCCTTATTTATGATGAGAATGTAGATATAAATAATCTTAAAGTAGCTGAGGAAAAGGACAAAGATTATATGAGTATAAGATGAAATGAGATGAAATTGGAACTAATATGGAACTTAAATGATACTTAGTTAGCACTGTAATGGTACTTTTAACCATATATACTATCCATAATGGGTGAACTATCCCTGCTTATAAGCGGGGATTTTTTATTTATTGCCCAAAATTATAGGTGCATATGCCAGACGACAAGGAAAAGTCGTGTGGCTTTTTTTATGCCCAAATGGAGGGAATATGGTGAAAAAGCCAAGAGGACCACCTGCCTTTTTATGAATTAAATCGAGGATTTCAAATTCATAAGGAGGTATAGTATGGCTACTAAGAAAACAAGGGAAAATTATTACTTGCCCTTAAATGGAAAATTAATATCAGTATCAAAAGAAGTTTATGAAGAATTTTATTCCTATAATCGACGAGAAAGATATTTGGAAGAAAGAGATAGAAGCAAAGGTCTTCTATATTTTAGTGATTATGACACTGAGGATAATAATTTTATAGATTATGTGGAAGACAAAACAGTTGATGTAGAAAAAATAGTTGAAACAGGGATGATTATAAAAGAATTGCATAAGGCATTAGATGGATTAAATACAGATGAAAGAGATTTAATTGAAAAGATATTTTTCAAAGAACAATCCATCAGAGAAATAGCTAGAAATGAGAAGGTTAGTCATGTTGCAATTCAAAAAAGAAGAAACAAAGTATTAGAAAAACTTAAAGAAATACTAAAAGATTTAGAAGATTAGGTTACCACACCCCCTTACTTTTCGGCTTATAAGTAAGGGTGTATTTTTATTCCCCAAGAAAATAGGCACATTGATAATTAAATAGACCAAGCAGATACATTCTGTTCAGTATGAGCTTAGGTATAAGGAATAAGAACATCTAAAACCTTTTACAAAACAATTAAGGAAGGCAATAGGATGAACAATTTCTTATGCCTATAATATGGTGCTGGAAGAGCCATAGGCGAAGATACACTGACAGGTTAAAGATACTTTCGTATAGCCATAGTCCGAGCGTTAGAAGCGTCGCAGGCAATGGGTACGGCTCGTCATAAGAATGAGGAGAGGTGAGATTCCTATGGAGTGGTTCTCTAACCACCATCTGTAATGTCAAAAAACTGATTTTATATATAAAATATATAGAAAGGATGAAAGGCATGGATAGTGATATATTAAGATATAGTATACAACTTGCTATGCTAAAACAATTATTAACCAGAAAGCTTATTAATAAGAATGAATACTTTAAAATAAAAGATGTTTTAATGAAAGATTATAAAATTTCTTCAGATCTAACTTCCTAAATTGTATTCCTATATGGTATAATAGAATTGTATAAAGGAACACAAAACGGAGGTGCTTTTATGAAGAAGGTAGAAGTTATAAAAGGAGGAAATCTTTTAAGTGATAGGAATCAGGGAAGGGAAATAAACCTAAAAAGGGTAGCTGCTTATTGTAGAGTTAGTACGGATAGTGAAGATCAACTACAGAGTTATCGTTCCCAGGTAAGATATTATACAGATTTAATAAATGGTAATAGTGATTGGACAATGGCTGGTATTTATGCAGATGAATCAATAACAGGCACACAAGTAGATAAAAGGATTAATTTCCAAAGGCTAATTAATGATTGTATGAATGGAGATATAGATATGATAATTACTAAATCTATATCCAGATTTGCTCGGAATACCTTAGATACATTAAAATATGTAAGAAAATTAAAAAAAATGAATGTTGCTGTTTTCTTTGAGGAAGAAAACATTAATACTTTGACTATGGATGGAGAATTATTGTTAGTTATACTTAGTTCTGTTGCACAACAGGAAGTTGAGAATATTTCCGCTAATGTAAAAAAAGGTTTAAAGATGAAAATGCAGAGGGGAGAATTAGTTGGATTTCAAGGATGTCTTGGATATGATTATGATCCTATGGACAAAAGTATTTCAGTAAATAAAGAAGAAGCTGAAATAATTAGATATATTTTTAAAAGATATCTTGAAGGTGCAGGTGGAAGTGTAATATGTAGAGAATTAGAAAACTTAGGTTATAAAACGCCAAGAGGAAAAAGTAAATGGTCTGCTACTACAGTATTGGGTATTATAAAGAATGAAAAATACAAAGGGGACATATTAATGGGAAAAACATTTACTGTAGATCCTATTAGTAAAAGAAGGTTGGATAATTTTGGTGAAGAAGATAAATTTTATATAAAGGAACATCATGAAGCAATTATAAGTGCTGAAGATTTTGATAAGGCACAAGAAATAAGGCTTAAAAGGGCTATAAATAGAAATACAGTTCCCTCCAAAAATGGGAAAAGGGAAAAATATAGCGGGAAATATGCATTTAGTAGCTTATTAGAATGTGGATTTTGTGGTGCTAATCTATCCAGGAGAACATGGCATAGTAAAACAGAGTATAATAAAATTATTTGGCAATGTGTTGTAGGAACAAAAAAAGGAAAAAAATATTGTCCTGAGAGTAAAGGTGTAGAGGAAGAAGCTATTGAAAAAGCATTTGTAGAAAGTTATAGGCAATTATGTTCTAATAATCAAGATGTAGTAGAGGAGTTTTTACTTCGTATAGAAAAGGTTTTAAATGATGGTTCAATTGAAAAAGATATAAAAAAACTAGATAATGAGATTTCTTCTCTTTTAGCAAAACAAAATTCCTTAGTAGATTTAAGATTGGAGAATAAAATAGATGAAAAGATATATAAGGATAAATATCTTTCATTACAAAATAAATATTTAGAAAAAAGCAAGGAAAAAGAAAACTTGGAATTCAATTTAAAAAATGAAAATAACATCAAAAAAAGAATGAAAGAATTTAAAGATATGTTAGAAAAAAATGAAGTGTTGAAAGAATTTGATAGATTTGTTTTTGAAAGCATAGTAGAGAAAGTCATTGTTGGCGAAATAGATGAAAATAATAATGTTGATCCATATAAATTAACATTTGTTTATAAGACAGGATTTAAGGATAATTTAGATGGAAGTAAATTTAAAGCACCAAGGAAAAATGAAAGTGAGAAACATAAAAAGGATGGAGAAGAGTCTTCTAAATTGTGTTCCCATACTAATGACGAGGTCAACAAATTGTATTCCTATAGTAGCGACAACACACGTTGAGAGTATAATTCTGATGACGTATTGTGGTTCTGATAAGGAGTAATGGAACTAGACCACAAGATATAGTGGTTTGAGGGCGGAATTTGGGTC
The DNA here is from genome assembly GCF_900130025.1 of Sporanaerobacter acetigenes DSM 13106. Lineage (NCBI taxonomy): Bacteria > Bacillati > Bacillota > Tissierellia > Tissierellales > Sporanaerobacteraceae > Sporanaerobacter > Sporanaerobacter acetigenes. Next base: position 88,338 of record NZ_FQXR01000011.1, read on the forward strand.
AAAATCGGCTAAAAAACACCGTTTTTTGACCCTTAAAAAATAGGGCATGATGTGATAAACCTAACTGGAGTAAATATATTAATAATAAATGAAAGCAATCAAGTTTTACTTCAAAGAAGGGAGCATATCCTTTTAAATGGGGATTGATTGGTAGAATTACAGAATTAGGTGAAGCACTTGAAGATACAGCAATAAGGGAAACGAAAGAAGAGACTGGCTTGGATATCAAGGACTTGAGTTTATTGGGAACAACATCAGGAAGAAAATGCTATATACAATTACCCAACTTAGATAAAGCGTATTTTATAACTATTGGATATATTACTAAAAATTTTAGTGGAGAATTGAAGAGCGACAATTTAGAAACTAAAGAATTAAGATTTTTTGGATATGAAGATTTGCCTGATAACATACCAAATAGCCATAGAATATTTTTGGATAAATATTTTAGCCATAAATGTTAGTTGAAATTAAAAAATATTTTGTTCTCAACATTTATAAAATAAGTCTTTGTAAGTAAAAAATGC